>JAILBI010000215.1 GCA_024681175.1 Acholeplasmatales bacterium | reverse complement strand
AAGAAGTTTTTCTTCATCAAGTCCTGTCTCAGCTGTGATAATATATTCAGCACCACAGCATAAACCAGAATATAAAGCTAAATCTCCACAATGTCTTCCCATTACTTCAATAATAGAACAACGTTGGTGAGATGATGAAGTATCTCTTAATTTATCAATTGCTTCACATGCAGTATTTAACGCTGTAGAAAAGCCAATTGTAAATTCAGTAGATTTAATATCATTATCAATAGTTCCTGGAACACCAATTGTCTTAACGCCCATTTCATGAAGACGCATCGCACCTTGGTATGTACCATCACCACCGATACATATTAAAGCTTCTATTCCTTCTTTGGTAAGATTTTTAACTGCGATTTCACGTACCTGCTCGTACTTGAATTCGGGTAATCTCGCTGTACCTAAAATTGTGCCACCCTTATTAAGAATTTCAGAAACATCTTTTCTAGTAAATTCTTTAAATTTTCCTTCAACAAGACCCCTATAACCATCATAAATACCATAAATGGTATCTCCTGATTGAATTGCGGATCTTACAATTGAACGAATTGCGGCATTCATTCCAGGTGCGTCACCACCCGAGGTTAAAACTCCAATTTTCATGTTTATCACCTCAAGATAAAAAATACCCGTTTGTTATTATATCATAAAAAAATATGACTTCAATATGATTATTTACAAAGTATTTATTTATAAATAAAAATCGCACACAATGTATGCGTTTAACTTTCCTAAATATGGCTTATTGTCTTGACTTTAAGCCTTTTTTTACTTAAAATGATTATAATGAATGATTAAAAAACGATTCAAGGAGGAATTATATATATGAACGATTTAAAAGGAGCCGCAATTATTGGACAATCAGGTGGTCCTACATCAGTTATCAACGCTTCTGCAGCTGGTGTTTTTATTGAGGCATTAAAACAAAAAAATATCACAAAAGTTTATGGTGCAGCCCATGGTATTAGAGGTATTCTTAATGAGGAATTCTATGATATAAATCAAGAAGATATGAAGGAATTAGAACTTTTAAAAACAACACCTTCTTCTTCAATAGGCTCAGTAAGATATAAGCTTAAAAAGCTTGAAGAAGATGATTCTGAATATAGAAAGCTTTTAGAAGTATTTAAAAAATATAATATTAGATATTTCTTCTACAATGGTGGAAATGATTCAATGGACACATGTAATAAAATATCTAAATTCTTCAAAAACAATGATTATAAATGCTTCTGTATGGGTGTTCCTAAAACAATTGATAATGACCTTGTTGTAACAGATCATTGTCCTGGTTATGCTTCTGCAGCTAAATATGTTGCGACAACATTTATGGAATTAAAATGTGATGCAACAGTATATGATACACCAATGGTATCAGTAGTTGAGGTTATGGGAAGAAATGCTGGTTGGCTTACTGCTGCTGCACAGCTTGCTGTTTATAAAGGCTGTGGTCCAGATTTAATTTATTTACCAGAAATTCCATTTGACCTTGAAAAATTTTACGCAGATGTAGAAAAGAAATACAAAGAAAATAATGGTAATGTTATTATCGCAGTATCTGAAGGTATTAAAACTAAGGATGGTAAATATGTACCAGAATTAGTTTCAGACATTTCAGTAGATGCATTTGGTCATAAGCAAATGGGTGGTACTGCTTCTGTTTTAGCTGATTTATTAAAAAATAGATTAAATGTTAAAGTAAGACCAATTGAATTTTCATTATTACAACGTTGTGCTCAACATTTAGCATCTAAGGTTGATGTTGAGGAAGCATTTAATGCTGGTGCTGAAGCTGTTAAGGCTGCATGCGAAGGTGTTACAGATTATATGATTGGCTTTAAGAGAGTCATGAAAGATGGTAAATATTCTTGTGAATATATTAGAGTTCCACTTGAAGAGGTTGCAAACGCTGAAAAGAAAGTACCACTTGAATGGATTACAAAGGATGGTACAGGATTAACACAAGATTATATTGATTATGCATTACCATTGATTCAAGGAGACTGTAAAGCTCCACTCGAAGAAGGTCTTCCTAGATTTGCTAAATTAAAGAAAATATTAGTAGATAAGAAATAAGAATTTAAAAAAACCAACTAGATATCTAGTTGGTTTTATTTTTATTTATTTGTGTTTAAATATGCAACTACACTGTGAGCACAAACATTTCCTTCTCCTGCTGCTTTTGCATATTGATAAGGTCTGCCCGTACAATCTCCTGCTGCAAATATACCATCATAATTTGTTTTGCATTGCCTATCTACCTTAATATGGTTATTATCTGTTTCAATGCCAGGAACAAGTACACTTGGTGATACTGCATCCTTTAGCATAAATATACCATCTACAGTTATTGCCTTATCATCTGATAAAATAATATCTTTTTTTCTTAAACCATTTCTTTTAATTTCTTTAGGTCTAACATTTATAATTTCAACATTAGCCATATTTATATCAATATCCTTATAAATAGGACAATAATATACCTTAGCTGCAAGTGTAGCTAAATATTTAGCTTCATGCTCATAATTTTTATTTGTTGCATAAACAAATATTTCTTTTCCTTTATATAAGAATCCATCACATGTAGCACAATATGAAACACCCTGCCCAACATTTTCAAGCTCACCAGCAATTGGCTTAACTGTTTCAACTCCAACAGCTAAAATAATTGTTTTAGCTTCATAAGCCTCAGATCCACATAAAACACTTATTTTGCCTGTTTGTGGATATACACCAGTTACTTGCTTATCTACAATTTCTAAATCCATCTTTTTAATTTGTTCTAAAAAAACATCTCTCATCTCTTTACCTGATACTTCTATTAAACCAGGATAATTTCTAATTTTTTCAGCACTATTTATTTTAAAAGATAAATCCTTTTTACCTAACCATAATATATTTTTATTTAATTGCTTTAAGGTTAATGCAGCAGATAATCCTGCAGGACCTGAACCAATTATAATTGTATCAAACATAATAACACCTCCACACAAAAATAATTATACATAAAATAATATTATTTTAAAAGATTTTCAATTGCTTCTTTAACATCTTCTAATTTATTTACAGGCTCAAATCTTTTAATAAGATTTCCTTCCTTATCAATTAAAAATTTAGTAAAATTCCATCTAACTTCATCATCCTTAGCTTTACTAATTTTATTAATTAAGCCCATCTTAAATCCTTTACCCTCATATTTAGCATTCTCTGTTAAATATTTAAATAAATCACATTTGTTTTCACCAATTACTTCTACCTTTTTAAATCTTTTAAAGGTAGTATCATATTTTAATGAGCAAAATTGATTAATTTCCTCATCTGTTCCTTTAGCTTGATTTGCAAATTGGTTACAAGGAAAATCAAGAATTTCAAATCCTCTATCCTTATATTCTTTATATATAGATTCTAATTCTTTATATTGTGGTGTAAAGCCACAGCGTGTTGCAGTATTAACAATTAATAATACCTTTCCTTTATAAGAGCTTAAATCTTGTTTAGAACCATCTTGGTTTAATACTTCTATTTCATAAAATTTATCATTCATAATATTTCCTCCTATGATGCATAAATTAAATTGTATGCAATCTATTTACAATTACATTGTATGCAATTTAATTTAAAAAGTCAAGTATAAAATAAAAAATCTCAAGTTTTTATTCTTGAGATTTATTATCATCTAAATTATTTAATATTTTATATAATACTTTATATAGTAAGGTTGCTTCTTCAGGGTTTAAAGATATACAGCTTCCCATGCTTTTAGGAACACTTAAAGCCTTATCTCTTAGCTTTAAACCCTTATCAGTGATAGAAATTGTTAAATTTCTTTCATCCTTTAAATTCTTATTTCTTTCAATATAGCCTTTTTCTTCTAATTTTTTTAATAATGGTGTTAATGTTCCTGAATCAAGATAAATATATTCACCTAATTTTTTAACATTTAATGATTTATGTTCCCACATAACCATCATACATATATATTGTGTATATGTTAAATCTAATTCATCTAAAAATGGTTTATATTTTCTTGTGATTTCTTTTGCTGCTGCATATAAAGGAAAACATAATTGGTTTCCTAATTTTAAAGAATCATATTTATCCATATTATCTTTCCTCATCTATTAGTTTTTCTTGAGATGCTTCTTTAAATTCAACTGTTACCTTTTTAAATATTTCTATAATATTTGGATCAAAATGAGTTCCTGCATCATTAATAATAATATTAATTGCATCTTCTACAGGAATTGGCTTTTTATATACTCTTTCTGCAACTAAGGCGTCAAATACATCTGCAACAGCCATTATTCTTCCTGATAATGGAATCTCTTCTTCCTTTAAGCCATTAGGATAACCTTTACCATTCCATTTTTCATGATGCGTTGTTGCAACATCATATGCCATATTTAAGAATTTTTTATCATCAATATTATGTAAAATATTTTTAATTATTTCGCCACCCTTAGTTGTATGAATTTTCATTTTTTCAAATTCTTCATCTGTTAATTTGCCAGGCTTACATAATATTAAATCACTTACTACTATTTTACCAATATCATGTAATGGAGCAGCTTCCTCTAATCTTTGAACATAATCTTTAGTTAATATTTTTTCATATCTATCATCTTTTTGCATTGCATGAGCTAAGATAGATACATATCTTTTAGTTCTTTTAATATGCTCACCAGTTTCAATATCTCTTGATTCAATAACATCAGCTAAATGAAAAATAATTTCACTTTGTAAATTAGTTCTTTTTTCCATTTGTTCTTGAACCTTATTATTTAAATCAATTTGAGTATGTAGCATTTCTGTAGTTCTTCCTGTCATTGTAATTGCTAAATACTCAATTGCAGCAAGTGTTATCATTCTTGGTACTGCATAATGAAAGAAAATTTCCCACATACGTGAAGATGTAGCAATATCTATTCTGTTTTGAATATTTTCAGCTTCAGCTGCGGTTAAAGGCTTTAATAGATTTGCATCATATACATTTCCAAAAAAGTAATTACCATATAATGTAATTGGAACCATTACAATTGAAGCAATTGTAATAAATATAAATACATTTTTATCACTTTTATATTGTGCTGCAACTAAAATAGGAACAGCTAATAATAATATTGCATGGAATGATAATGAAATACCTAAATCTATAACAATATAAAAAGTGATAATGATAATTAAATTTTTATAAAATGATTTTTCAAAAACGCTTATTTCACTTTTAAATATAATGTCATGGAATAAATATATCATAAATGGGGCAATTGCATTTATTATTAAACCACCCATTGTAATTAGTAATATTTCTTTATCTAAAGGAAATAAATGTGTTGCACCTAAGATAATAACTATTATGGCAAGTAAGGCCATAAATAATAAACCATACATATTAAATTTATTGGCTCTTTTCTCCGCCTCTTTATAGATTTCTTCACTAGTACGCATATAATTCTCCTAAATAAATTGTATAAAATACAATTATATTTTAATCTTTTTTAATATAATTTTCAATTACATAAAATAAAAGCTAGAAATTTGAATTTCTAGCCTATTATTTATTCATAATCTATTTGTAAATTAGAAATATTATCCACTTTAACATACCATGTGAAATATGAGTTATCATGTGTACTAGT
>JAILBI010000182.1 GCA_024681175.1 Acholeplasmatales bacterium | reverse complement strand
ATTATATAATAAAAATACGTGTACGTTTGTACGAAATTAACGCCTTTGGAGAGTTAATACCAACTAAGATTAGAATCTTAGGGCTCGGCGAGAAAGGAATCAAACAGAAATTCTATAGTATTATAGAGTTTTATAGGTTTTGAAGAACGGTGCAATAAAGATGAAAAGAAAAATCAAATTTTTATCTTTTCTAGTTTTTTTGTTTTTATTAATTCCTACACTTACATCATGTACATATATTAATTCTTTAATTCGTATTGCGAACGATGGTGAAACTCAAAAAAGTGTTCCAAATACTGAATTAATAGTTAATTATCATTTTGATGATCAAGTTAATACTGTAAAAACAACTGATAGAAATAGATTTCAATTCCCTGATAATCCAGAAAAAGAAGGATATAGTTTCGGTGGTTGGACATATAAAGATAGTTATCAAACGCTATCTAAGGATGACATTATTTATAAAACCGAAACAACCCTAGATTTGTATGCATATTTTAGTGAAGGAACTAAATATCATTTTAGTGATAATTTAAGCTATAATGGGCCATATTTTTCTAAAAATGGCTTACCATCACTTGGTAAACCTAAGGTTTTAGTTGTTCCTGTTAATTTGGGTGGTTCAACTGATAAATCTAGTTATACACCAGCTGATATGACAATGATTGATGAAATTAAAAAGGCATTTAATGGCACATCAGAAGAAACAGGATTTGAGTCAGTATCTAGCTATTATAAAAAAAGTAGCAATAATAAATTAGAATTAGAATTTGATGTTGTAGATGAATGGTTTACACCTAAAAATAGTCCATCATATTATGAAAAATATGATTCTAAAAATGATAAATATTATGAAGCAGGTGCTGGATTAATTTTAAATGAATTTATCCAAGCATATGATTCAAAATATGATTTTATCCAATATGATTATAATAAGTATGGCTATATAGACGCTGTTTGGATGATATATAATGTAGAACCTAATTACAATGATACAACATTCTACTGGGCATATGTAACATATAGTCAAAATACATCAAAAAAATATGATGGCTGTTATCCAAGACATTATGGTTTTGCAAGCTATTATTTTATTCATGAATATGAATTATCTAGAAAACAAAGAAGAGAAATAGAATTATATGATATGTCAGATATAACATATGATGCGCATACATATATTCATGAAACAGGCCATTTGATGGGTTTAACAGATTATTATGATTCTGATAAATCTAAAGGTGGAACTGGTGGATTATATGGCGCTGGAATGATGGATGCAAACCAAGGTGATATGAATACAATTGATAAGATATTACTTGGCTGGATTGATCCATATGTGTGTTATACAAATAGCGATGTAGTAGAATTTAATATTAGACCATTTACTGAAACTGGCGATGTAATATTGATATCTAAAAATAAGCCAGGAAGTATTTATAATGAATATTTCTTATTAGAGCTATATACTAATACAGGCTTAAATAGTCATGATAAGCCAATAGATTTACCATCATCAACTTTAGAAAGAATAAAATTAAATTTAGAGAATAAAAGAAATGTATATGGCATAAGATTATTACATATAAACGCCACTACATCTGATGAATATAATGGTAAAACTTATAATCAACAAATGGATTTTGTATATAATAATTCAACAACTAGAAACTTATTTGTAGATATGATTGTAAATAGTAAAACCGCTTATGAAACTAAAGCGTCTAAAACTATTGTTAATAGCTACGCATTAATTACTGATATAGATAAAGAGATTAATTTAAAGACTAGTACTTATAGAATGACTAATCAATCAAATATATTCTTTAATTTTAAAATAACTGAATTAACTGAAAATAATGCGAAAATCAATATAATTTTTTAAAATGAGGTAGGTGAAATTAATGAGAATAAAAAAGATTTTTACAACATGTTTTTTATTAATTTCATCTACTCTTTTTTTGTCATCATGTGCTAAGGATGATCAAATAACATATAAAGAAGAAAAATTAGAATTTGTTAATTTAGCTAATAGCTATTATGATATGAAGGCTAAAAGCTTAAATATATATTATGTTGATAATTCTGATATACAATATGTTGATGCCGGAAACTTTATGAAAACCTTAGATGGTTTTTATCAGTCTTCTTTATTTAAAAAATCAATTTCATCATTTAGAAATATTTATAATATTTATGTATATGCTAATACAGGAAGTGGTATTGAATATATAAGTTGTGTATTTGATTGGAATAAAAATACAATTACAGTTAATAATCCATTATTTTTTAATATTAAATATAATCCATCTAGTGTAGAATTTATGACTCACCTAGAAGAAGGTGAAGCTAAAGTAGAAAATCAAAAGGAAATAGTTTTTGATTTAACTAAATATGGTTTTGATATTTATTATAAAAATGGTAAATGCTTAGTACCATTTAGTATTATGAACACTATATTTTGTTCAGATGGCTATTATAATTTATATAATAATGGGGAAAAAATATATGGTACATATTTTGATATATCAAATGTAAGTGACGATACTTATAATTCAATTTATAATACTGATTTATCTAATAAAGGTCA
>JAILBI010000252.1 GCA_024681175.1 Acholeplasmatales bacterium | reverse complement strand
AATATATTTATGATATTAAAACAAATAAAACTACTGTAAATAAATATAATTCTAATCTTATTATAAAAGATTCACATGTATTTAATTATACTTCAGATATATGTTTTTCTTATACAGCTTATACTATTAGATAAGTAAGTTAATATATTAAAAAAGCGCATCGTGCGCTTTTTTATTTTTTTATTTATAGTATAATTAAGAAAAAGGGGTGGAGTGTATGGAATTTAAAATCAAAAACAAATGGTTATCACTTGGTGGTTCATCACAAGTACAAGATATGCATGATAACGACGTATATTTTGTTAAAGGTAAGATTGCAACCGTATCTAGTAAGAAGTTTTTATGTGATTTAGAAGGTAATACATTATATGTAATAAAAAGAAAAGTATTTTCTTTGTTTGGAAGAACTGCTTATGTTTGTGATAAAAATGAAACAGTAGTTGCCAAAATAAGAAGAAAGATATTTTCATTACATGACCACTACTATATTTATTCACCTAAAGGTGAGATGACTATTAGAGGTAATATATTAGAATTTAATTATAATATTACTTTAAATGGACAAGAAATTGGACATGTGGCAAGAAAGATATCATTAAGAGATCATTTTGTACTTAGTTTACCTGATGATTCTGATTATGCTTTCTTTATTGCTTTAGTTATAGCAATTGACAATATTACAGATAATAAGGATGCACAATATTAATGGAATTATATATTAAAAATAATTGGTTACAAATTAAAGGTGACTCAATTGTACAAGATGTAAACAATAATGACATTTATAAAGTATATGGTGAAGTGATGTCACTTGAACTTAAAAAAAAGATTTGTGATTTATATGGCAATATTATATATGTCGTTAAAAATGAAGCAATTACACTTTTTACTAAAACATCATATATTTATGATTCAAAGGACAGTCAAATTGCTGAATTAAAATTAAAGCTTCCAGCAATTACACTTAAGATATATTGAAATTCAATATATGGTGATATATCAATTTTAGGTAATTATAATTCAATGTCATTTGATATTAATTTAAATGGAGTTGTGGTTGGTAAAATTGAAAGACAATATTCAATGAGAGACTCATTTATATTAAAAATAAATGATGATGTAGATATAAGCTTTTTTGTATCAGTGGTTATCGCATTAGACAATTTAATTGACGATGGAAATCAAAGGCGTATACCAATTAGTGTCCATCGTTATTAAAAGCCCTTGTATGGGCTTTTATTATTTGGAGTTTTATTATGTTATATAGTTATAAAGATTTAATTAATGAATTAAATAATATGGGGCTTAATGGCAGTGAAACAATAATGGTTCATTCTTCATTTTCAAGTATTAAAAATATAGAAGGTGGTGCCGAAACTGTAATAAAAGCTTTTAAAGATTTTTTTAAAGATGGTTTATTATTATTTCCAACTCACACCTGGGGTATAATTAAAAATGATGGTGATGTTTTAGATATTAAATTACCCAATTCAAATGTAGGTTATTTAACAAATAAAGTAATAGAGGATAGTGACTTCATAAGAAGTATTCACCCAACACATTCAGTTTGTGCATATGGCAAAGATAGACTAAAGTGGATAAAAGATGATATTAATTCAACTACACCAGTATCACCAAATGGTTCATTTGGAAAGCTTAAAGATGGTGATTATATATTATTTATAGGTTGTCCTTTATCTAAAAATACATTCGTTCATTCAATTGAAGAAGAAATGAATGTAGAAAATAGATTTACGAATCATTATTATAAATTTTATGTAAAAGATTATAATAATAAATTAATTGAATTTAATATTAAAAGACACTTTTCGACACTTAATCCTCATATATCTGATAATTATGAAAAATTATTACCAATACTTTTAAAACTTAATATTGCCAAAAAAGTTAAATTTATGGATTCTATATCATATTTAGTAGATTCTAAATTATTATATAAATTAGTTAAAGAATT
Source organism: Acholeplasmatales bacterium (assembly GCA_024681175.1). The sequence continues at coordinate 1,937 of JAILBI010000252.1, read as the reverse complement.
TTTAAAATATGATATTCATTCATTTGATGATGATAGAGATTTAAAAAAATATTTAAATTTTATTAATTATTAATTATAATAAATATAAATGGTAGGTGGTATTTATGCATATTTCTTGGGACGAATATTTTATGGGTGTTGCCCTACTTAGTGCCAAAAGAAGTAAAGACCCAAATACACAAGTTGGTGCTTGTATAGTAAGGGAAGACAAAAGAATAGTAGGAATCGGCTACAACGGTTTTCCAACAGGCTGTAGTGACGATGTTTTCCCTTGGGGAAAGGGTAACAAAAATGATTTATTAAATAAATATCCATTTGTTGTACACGCAGAGGCAAACTGTATATTAAATGCCTCATCTAGTGTTAAGGGTGCGACTTTATATGTCACATTATTCCCTTGTAACGAATGTGCTAAATTAATTATTCAATCTGGTATTAAACATCTTGTTTATATGTGTGATAAATATAGAGATGAAACATCATCTGTGGCATCTCGTATGATGCTTGATGCCGCAGGCATTGACTACAGACAAATGGATGAGATAGAGGTTACAATTAATGCCAAAAAATAGTTTTATATATCTATTTAAAAAATATTGGTATTTAGTTATATTTTCACTTGTTTTTTCAATACCTATTTTATATATAACATGTAAAAGAACTAATTACGCAATTATCACCAAAGGTGATACGACTGTATTTAATTCTGTTTTAGAAATAGAAGATGCGTATGAACAAAAAGGTTCATTTTCAACTATTTATGTAACAACACTTGAACACTCAACAGTGTTTCAAAATTATTTAGCTAAGCATGACCCATCTTTTGAAACATATAAGATGAGTGAGGCAGAAATAGGTTATACACCAGCTGATTCAAATAGAATAGGTAAAATGGATTATGCATCAAGTATTACCCGCTCAATTATTTTAGCCTATACTGAGGCTAAAAAACAAAATTCTAATATCAATATAGATTATAATTTTAATGGTTATTATATAAATTATAAATTAGAATCATCATCTTTATGTATAGGTGATTATATATATGGTATAAAATTAAAGACTGATTCAGAATTTACACTTTATAATGACGAAAATTACAAAACAAAATATAATAATTCAAGAAGTGGCGATACATATTTAATGAAAAAATATTCATCAATAGATGGATATGATTTAGTATCAGAGGATGATACATTTGAATATGTTTTATCTGATGATGATTTTTATACTAAAACAGTAGATGATAAAACATATTTATATAGGGCTTATAGTTATTTAGAATATTATAAAATAGACAATGATACTCTAAAGCCTTCTATCAAATATAATAAAGTAAATGTCGGTGGTCCATCAGGTGGAACGCTTCAGGCACTATCTATTTATAACGCACTTGTTGAAGAAGATATCACCCATGGGTATAAGATTGCCGGTACAGGTACAATAAGTATCGAAGGTAAGGTTGGTGGTATCGGTGGTATAAAAGAAAAAGTACCAACTGCCTTAGATGATAATATTAAAATATTTTTCTGCCCAAGTGTTAATTATGATGATGCATTAAAATCTTATAATAATTTATTAAATAGAAGTAAAATGAAATTAGTAAAGGTTGATACATTTTATGATTGTATCAATTATTTGGAAGGATTAAGTGATTGAAAATGCTTAAAAAATTAGGTACAGAAATTAATAATCTAAATGTTAATACAAAAGATTATATTATTACTGTACTTTTTTCTTTTGTACTTTCATTTTTACTTGTATCACCATTTATAGCTATATTTGTCAATTTATTAATTTTTGTCAATTTTGACAAATTTCTAATATTTCTTATTGTCTTTAGTGCTCATTTTGGTGTATCATTGTTTTTGAAGTTTTATTTAGAAGGCTTAAGTAAAGGAAGAATTAAAAATATTAATTCTTATGTAATATACATA
>JAILBI010000157.1 GCA_024681175.1 Acholeplasmatales bacterium | reverse complement strand
GATGAATATGATTATAATCTATATAAAAATAGTGATAACTATATTTATACAGAAAATGAATTAAATGATTTACAATTATTAATTAAAATATTAGCTTTATTTTATAAAGATTATCTATCATATAGAAAAAGAATCGAAAGTGAATTATTAAGCTTTAATACAAAGCTTTATAATACACATGGATTCTTAACTAAGATAGATGAATTATCTAATAAAATTAATTTAAAAGAATATAATTCATATTTTATTAATTTAAAAGGCTTTGGCTTAATAAATAAAACATATGGTAATAAGGTTGGAGATCAATCTATTCTTTATTATGCAACAAAATTAAAATCATTTATTAAAGAAGATGAGCTTGTCGCTCATCCTGGAGGAGATAATTTTGTTGCGTTAATAAAAAGAGAAAGGCACCAAGATTTTATTGATTTAGCATCACAGATGAATGTTGATATAGATGACAATTCATTTGTATTAACAGGTATTATAGGCTATGTAGAGATAGATGATAATTTTGATAATTATAGAGATATTTTAACTAAATCATCTGTCGCATGCCAATATGCTCGTGCTTCCAGCAAGCATATATGCAAAATGACAGATGAATTATTTAACAATATTAATTCTGTTAAAAATATTGAAAAATCATTTAAGGATGAGCTTGAAAAAGGTAATTTCATTGTTTATTACCAACCTAAATTTGATGTAAGTACTGGAAGAATTGTAGGTGTAGAGGCATTATCACGTTGGGTAAATGAAGGAAAGGTAGTATCACCATTTGTATTTGTTCCAATTTTAGAGAAAAATGGAGATATTATAGACCTTGATTTACATGTCCTTGAAAATTTATGTAGTGATATACATAATTTTAGAAATCAAGGTCATAAAATAGTTCCGGCTTCTTGTAATTTATCAAGAAAGGATTTTGAAGATCCTGATTTAGAGGAAAAAGTAATTAATATAATTAAAAAATATAATGTTAAAACAGAAGATATAGTTATAGAGGTTACAGAGACTACAAATTTAGAAGAAAATGAAAGATTAGCCAAATTCATCAATGCGATGTCAAAAAATGGAATTATGACATCAATTGATGATTTTGGAACAGGCTATTCTTCATTATCTGTTTTAAGAGATTTTAAAGTAAGAGAAATTAAAATAGATAGATCATTTATAAATAGAGATCAATTAACTAAATCAGATGAAATAATAATAGGCTCAATTATCAATATGGCAACTGAGCTTGAGATTGCGGTTATTTGTGAAGGTGTAGAAACAGAAGCACAAATAGAATTCTTAAAAAAATTAGGATGCTTTAGAGTACAAGGCTATTATTATTCTAAACCATTACCAAAAGAAGAATTTGAAGCGTTATTAATACAAAATAGAAAAATGCTAAATGATGAATAAGATGCAAAGGTAATGCCTTTGCATTTTAATCATTAATCAAAATAACAAAAATATTTTGAAATGACAAAGAAAGTATATGAATGACAAAGAAAGTATATGAATGACAAAAAAATTTTGAAATGACAAAAATATGTAAAAACAATTAATATGGAGGCTTAAAAAATGACTTTTAATGATTTAAAAAAATATTTTGATTCAAAAAACAGTGCTGAACGTTATGATTTTAAGCTACGAATATATAGGGCTATTAGTTGGGGGCAAGCTGCAGATAACGAAAAAAGGTTAGATGATAAAATAATTAAGCTTTGGATTTCTTTTAACGCATTATATGGTTCTGGTTTCACTAAATTTTCAGAGGTCAGTTCTTTTTTAGAATCAGTTATAAAATTAGATAAGAATAATATGCTAAAGGAATCATTGCTAATTAAACAAATAAATATAAAAAGTTTTATTTCAATTCCAGAGCTATATGATGTTTATTGGGAGGATGAAAATAAATCACGTGCCGAAAGAGAAGATAAAGCAAAGTATTTAATTGAAAGGAAAAAGGTTAAATTTAACGAATTTATAATGAGTGGCAATGGTGCAGATGCTATTTTATTTGACTTATTTGAGCTTATCTATTTATTAAGAAATCAAATATTTCATGGTAGTTCATCATATGATTCACTTGAAAATTTACCAAGTAAACAAAAATGTATTGAAATATTAGAATTATTCATTCCAAAAATAATTGAAATAATGATTGATAATCCAGATAATAATTGGCACGAAGTAAAATATAAGCCAATTAGAAACGAAGCTTTTAAACCAGAGACGAAGGAAGAGAAGGATTTGGCTATTAAAGCTTCGAATTGGTTAAAGAAGGTTGATAGTGATGGAGAATATAAAACTCCACCACTATCAAAGGAAAAAAGACATATTTTATATAAAATGTTGGAATCAAAAGGCGTTTATAAATATGAAAAATATTATCCTAGTAATGATACAATTGGTCTAATAATTAAAAAGAAAAATAATAAATGATGAAACTAATATTAAATAGGTTAATATTTTCAATATATATTTTTTAATTGCATGAAGGGTGAATGAGATGAAAATTAAAGTTAATTTAAATGAATCAGTTTATAATAAATTAATTGAAGATATT
>JAILBI010000250.1 GCA_024681175.1 Acholeplasmatales bacterium | reverse complement strand
GAAAGAATGGAGTAATAGATGTGATGACACATTATATTTATTAGGTTCAGTAATGGGACCACATCCATTCCCAACTATCGTTCGTGATTTCCAATCTGTTATTTCAAAAGAAATTAAAGAACAATTAATGGAAAAAGAAGGAAAGCTTCCTGATATGGTTATCGCCTGTGTTGGTGGTGGATCTAACGCAATGGGTGCATTTTATAATTTTATTGATGATAAGAGTGTTGAACTTGTCGGATGTGAGGCAGCAGGTTTAGGTGTTGATACTAATAAGACTGCCGCAACTATCACAACTGGTAAGATAGGTGTATTTCATGGTATGAAGAGTCTATTCTGTCAAAATAAATATGGACAAATCGATGAAGTATATTCAATTTCTGCAGGCTTAGATTATCCAGGAATCGGACCAGAACATGCATATTTAAATTCAATTGGTCGTGCTAAATATGTACCTATTACTGATAAAGAAGCAGTAGATGCATTCTTAAAATTATCAAAAACTGAAGGTATTATTCCAGCAATTGAATCATCTCATGCCCTAGCATATTGTTTAAAGGTTGCTCCAACAATGTCAAAAGATAAGATTATTGTTGTAAATTTATCAGGCCGTGGTGATAAGGACTGTGCTTCAATTGCTAGATATTTGGGGGTAGAAATCGATGAGTAATTTTGATAAAGTATTCGAAAAAAAGGCCTTTATAAGCTTTATTACTGCAGGTGATCCAAATTTAAAATCTACAGAATTATTTATAGATAAGATGATAGAGGCAGGTACATCTTTAATTGAAATTGGTATACCATTTAGTGATCCAATCGCTGAAGGTAGTACAATTACAAAAGCTGATATTAGAGCCTTAGCTAGTGGTACAACTACAGATAAGATTTTTGATATGCTTAGTAATGTACGTAAAAAGCATAAGGATTTCCCTATGGTATTTATGACTTATTTAAATCCTGTATTCTCTTATGGTTATGATAAATTCTTCAAAAGAGCACAAGAATTAAATATGTTAGGTATAATTATTCCAGATTTACCATTTGAAGAAAAGAAGGAAGTAGCTGATGTTGCAAAAAAATATAACCAAAAAGTTATATCTTTAATAGCACCAACATCAGAAGATAGAATTAAGATGATCGCAAGTGAATCTAAAGGCTTCATATATTTAGTTTCATCTATGGGTGTAACTGGTGTAAGAAGTGAAATAAAGACAGATTTAGATTCAATTGTTAAAGAAATCAGAAAGCATACAGATACTAAAGTGGCAATCGGTTTTGGTATTTCAGGACCTGAAGCTGCAGCTAAGATGGCTAAAATTAGTGATGGTGTAATAATTGGTTCTGCAATAGTAAGAATAATTGAAAAATATTTAGATGGTGCAGGCGATTATATTTATGATTTCTGTAAATCAGTTGTAGACGCAATAAATTAAGCTCACATTAGTGGGCTTTTTGTGTTATTATATAATAGGTTGAGGTATAAATTATTATGATAGATACACATTCACATCTATTTGAAGAAGAATTTAATAATGATTTAGATGATTGTATAAATAGATGTAAAGAAAATAATGTCAATAAAATAATGCTTGTAGGCTTTTCATATGATACAAATAGAAAAGCCCAAGAATTAAGCAAAAAATATGATATATTTTATCCTACTGCAGGAGTTCATCCTGAAGAATGTGATAAAGCATATTTAGATAAATTTAATGAATTATGCCAATTTATTAAAGATAATAAAGTATATGCCATAGGTGAATGTGGCCTTGATTATTATTGGACAGTTGAATTTAAAGAAGAACAAAAAGAATTATTTAAATTACAATGTGAATTAGCAATAAAAGAAAATTTACCTATAATTATTCATTGTCGTGATGCAATACAAGATACATTTGATATAGTTAAATCATTTAATGGTAAATTAAAAGGGGTAATGCACTGCTATAGTGGGTCACTTGAGATGGCACGTGAATTTGTCAAATTAGGTTTATATATATCTTTAGGTGGACCTTTGACATTTAAAAATGCTAAAGAACCTAAAAGAGTATGTGAAGGAATAGACATAAATCATTTATTAATAGAAACCGATTCACCATTTTTAGCACCTACTCCAAACAGAGGAAAAAGAAATGAATCATCATATGTAAAATACGTATGTGAAGAGATGGCTAAAATAAAAGGAATAACAGTAGAAGAATGTGATAAAATCACTACAAATAACGCTACTAAATTATTTAATATTTAATATAGATATAATAAGAGACCTGAATTTGTTCAGGTTTTTTATTTTTGTTGTAGTAAAAGCATTATTTTAATAAAAAAACATAAAAAAATGTAATAAAAAAGGTGAAAAAATATATTGACATTATAAATTAATATAGTATAATAAAAAAGCACGCCTAATAAGACGTGTGACTTTATTCTTTGAAAACTATATATGACAAATTAAACGAACAATATCAATTCATTTAAAAAAATGAGCAAAAAGTATTAAACTAAAAAATAAATTTTATGAAGAGTTTGATCCTGGCTCAGGATTAACGCTGGCGGCGT
>JAILBI010000246.1 GCA_024681175.1 Acholeplasmatales bacterium | reverse complement strand
GAAAATAATTTCATTGTATCATTTTGATTATGAATAGAAATTAAATGTGATGAAATATTTTTTAATGTTTGTAATGTTGTATTACAACCATTAATTTTAATTACATTACCATTATTTTTAATTTCTCTATATATAGATAATTCATTTTCTATTTTAATGCCTTCCTTTGATAATAAATCATTAATTATATCATTAGTATCAAAGATGCCTAAAATAGTAGCCTTTGATGCACCAAAGCGAATCATATCATTATCTGCCCTATCACCACAAAGTAATGATAATGTGTCAATTAATAATGATTTACCTGCCCCTGTTTCACCTGTTATAGCTGTCATACCATTATTAAATAAAACATCTATATTATATATAATTGCAAAATCATTAACCTTTAATTCCTTAAGCATTATAAGCTCCTTATAAATTTATCAAAATCAATGTTTTTACCTAGACCTTTTTTAACTAAGGCTAAAAATTCAATATTACCATCGCCACCCTTAATTGGTGATAATATTAAATCATATATACCAAGACCAGAATTTGATAATGCATTTGATACATTATTTAAAACCTTCAAATGAAGCTTTTTATCTTTAACAATACCATTTTTAAATTTCATATTGTTAAGCTCAAATTGAGGCTTAATAAGTGTAATAAATGTTGTATCATTTGATATATATTTTAAAATACCATTTAATAAATATTCAATTGATACAAATGATACATCCATTGTTACAAAATCAAATTTAATATCAAAATTTGTATCTAATATATTTGTATTTTCAAATAATTTAATTCTTTTATCATCTCTTAATGTATCATCAAGCTGATTATCACCAACATCTACTGCATAAACTAATTTTGCACCATGCTTTAATGCACAATCTACAAAGCCACCTGTTGATGATCCTATATCTAGAATTATCTTATCTTTAAAATCTAGCTTAAAGCTATTAATAGCTCCTTCTAGCTTTAAGCCACCACGAGATACGTATTTTAATGTTAAATTATCATCTATTTCTATTAAATCAGTATCTTCACAAATGAAAGAGGGCTTTTTAATAACCTTACCGTTTATTTTAATAGCCCCTTTAATTATTTCATCATGTGCTTTATTTCTAGATTTAAAATAGCCTTTTTCAACTAAAAATAAATCAAGACGCATCATAAATTTTTATTAAATTCCTCTAATTTGCCATCAGATTCTAAATCCTCTAAGCCAAATTCAGTCATCTTCTTTACAACAAGCTCTTTATTTTGATTTAATATCTCATTACAAGCCTTAGATACCTCTAAGCCCTTTAAATAGCCCTTTACTGCATCATCTAGTGATATTTTAGAATCATTTAATTTTTTTAAAATTTCATCTAATTCATTCATTAAATCTTCAAAGCTTTTTTCTTTATCTTTCATTTTCTTTTACCTCAATTACTTTAGCTTTAATATAACCATTTTTCATTTCAGTTTTTATAACATCATCAATTTTAACCTCATTTACATCAGTAATGATTTTATCATTTATAGATGTTATAGAATAACCTCTATCCATTATTTTTAATGGATTAATACCTTGTAGTGTATTATCTAATACTCTAAAACTATTTTCTTTATTAATTAATATTCTTTCAAATATATATTTTAATTGTTGATATTTATTTCTTAATTCTTTTTCTTTATTTTCTAAAGCCTTTGTAGGCTTATAAGAATCAAGCATAGTTGATATATTAACTAAATTAATTTCTAAATTTTGAAAAATTTGCTTAATTCTTTTATTATAGCTATCTAAATAATAATTTATTTCAGCCTTTAATGATTCAATATCAGGTGTTGCAAGCATCGCTCCTTGAGTTGGAGTAACGGCTCTTTTATCAGCTACAAAATCTGAAATTGTATAATCAATTTCATGACCTACAGCTGATATTGTAGGAATTTCTGAATCATATATTGCAAGGGCAACATCCTTTTCATTAAATGCCCATAAATCCTCTAAGCTTCCACCACCACGGCCAATGATTAATACATCACAAAGCTTATCAGCATTTGCTTTTTTAATTTGCTTTACAACATCTATATGGGCAGTATCACCTTGAACCTGACAAGGATATAATATTACATCACAAATAGGATATCTTCTTTTAATTGTTTGAATAATATCCCTTACTGCGGCTCCTGTAGGTGATGTAATAACACCTACAGTTTTAGGATATAAAGGAATAGGTCTTTTATGGTCTATATTAAAATAGCCTTGTTCAGATAATTCTTTTTTTAATTGTTCAAATTTTAAATATAAATCTCCAACTCCTTGTTTATTCATTGAAGTTATATAAATTTGATATCTTCCTGTTGCTTCATATACCTTTATATCACCTTTAACATAAACCTTATCACCATCAATTGGTCTAAAGTTTACATTTCTTGCAGCTGATGCAAACATGATTGCTTGAATTTGGGCATTTTCATCCTTTAAGGTGAAATAAAAATGACCAGATGAATTTGCTTTAAAATTAGATATTTCACCTTCAAGTAAAACATTTTTTAAGTTAGTATCATGATCAAATTTATATGAAATATATTTAGTTAACGCAGTTATAGTTAAATATTTTTCATTTTCCATTTTATTTCTTAATTTCCTTAGAAATATCATTTAAAACTCTATTATTAAATGATACTTGTTTATGATTTCCTTCATCAGAATAATCTTTAGTAATCTCTAAAGCTTCATTTATGGCTATTTTAGGATCTAAGCCCTTCATCATTTCATATGTAGCAATACGTATAATTTCTCTATCTACTACATTTAATCTTGACATAGTATATTTATGTAAATTCTTCTTAATTAATTCATCAATTTCTAATAAATTATAATTAATATCTTCACAATATTTTTTAACATCAATGATATCTTCAC
>JAILBI010000097.1 GCA_024681175.1 Acholeplasmatales bacterium | reverse complement strand
AGATGGGGTGGAGAAGAATTTGTTTCGATTATCAAAATTGAAGGAACTAAAGAAGAAATGACAAATTTAATTGATAATGTTAGATTAGCAATTAAAAATAATGAATTCAAATTAAAAAACAAAGAAGTACATGTAACTATTACAATTGGTGTATCAGCATATAGTGATTATGATTCACTTGAAAATTGGGTATCAGAATCCGATCAAAAATTATATGATGGTAAGAAAAATGGTAAGGATAGAGTAGTATTCTAATTAAATATCGGCAAATAAATATAAAATATCGGCAAAATAACTTGCCGATATTTTTATTAATAATCGTTTTATAATTTGCCGATAATATGATATAATATGTATGGTGATAATTATGAATTATAAAAGTGTAAAAGAAATTTCATTGTTATGGAATTTATCAGAAAGAAGTATTAGAGATTATTGCAATAAAGGAAGAATCCCTGGTGCAATACTTAATGGTAAAACATGGCTAATACCTTCTGATGCAAAAAAACCTGTTAGACAAAAAAGACATAATAACATTAAAAATAAATTACTAGATATTTTAAAAAATGAGAAGAATAACAAAAGATCTGGTGGTATTTATCATGAACTTCAAATTGAAATGACTTATAATTCTAATCATATTGAAGGATCAAAATTAACTCATGATGAGACAAGATATATTTTTGAAACTAAAACAATTGATACAAAAGATTCAGTTAATGTTAATGATATTATTGAAACAGTTAATCATTTTAAATGTATTGATCTTGTTATCGATATTGCAAATTATAAATTAAATGAATCAATGATTAAACAGCTTCATTATGTTTTAAAAAATAATACAATCGATTCTTTTGATAATAGCTTTATGGTTGGAAATTATAAAATAGAAGAAAATATGGTTGGTGGCAATATTACTTCCAAACCTGAAAATGTTTCAAAAGAAATGAAAAAATTATTGAATGAATATAATTTGAAAAAGAATATAAAAATAGAAGATATCATTGAATTTCATTATAAATTTGAAAAAATTCATCCATTCCAGGATGGTAATGGAAGAGTAGGAAGATTAATTATGCTAAAGGAGTGTCTAAAATATAATTATGTCCCTATATTAATTACTGATGATATTAAAATGTATTATTATAGAGGCTTAAAAAATTTTGCTAATGAAAAAGGATATTTAATAGATACATGCCTTTATGGGCAAGATAAGATGAAAGATTTATTAAAATTATTTAAATTAGATTTTTAATACTATTAAAATTATTTATAAAATAGTAAAATATTAAAGGTTATAGGTGTATTATGAAAAAAGGTTTAGTTTTAGAAGGCGGAGCCATGAGAGGTATGTTTACCTGTGGCGTAATAGATGTCTTAATGGAAAATAATATAGCATTTGATGGACTTGTAGGAGTTTCTGCAGGAGCCGTATTTGGTTGTAATTATAAATCAAGACAAATAGGTAGAGGCATAAGATATAATATGAATTATTGTAATAATAAGGAATATGTATCATTATGGTCCTTAAGACATACAGGAGATATATATGGAGTTGATTTTGCATATAGAAAAATCCCATATGAGCTTGATATATTTGATGTAGATACATTTAAAAATAATCCTATGGAATTTTATTCAGTATCAACTGATATGAATAAAGGCACTCCCATATATACAAAATTAGATAATGGTGATGAAAAGGATATATTATGGCTAAGAGCCTCAGCTTCAATGCCTGTTGTATCAAGACCTGTATTAATTGATGATTTAGAATTATCTGATGGTGGAACAACAGATTCTATTCCTTTAGAATTTTTAATATCTAAAGGATATAATAAAAATGTGGTTGTTTTAACTCAACCACAAGGCTATATTAAAAAGAAAATGAAGCATTCATTTTATATTAATCATAAATTAAAAAAATATCCTAAAATGGTTGAAGCATTAAAAATAAGACCTAAGATGTATAATGACCAGGTTAATTTTGTTAAAGAAAAAGAAAAAGAAGGATCCGCATTTGTAATAAGACCTCCATATGATCTTAAAATAGGCTCAATTTGTCATGATAAAAATGAGCTTAAAAGAGTATATGATATAGGTAGAAAAACAATGCTTGAGAATTTAGATAATTTAATTAAATTTTTAAATGATTAAGGAATAAATATGTATAAAATATTGATTATTGCGACAACAAAAATTTCATATAACGGCATATCAAATCATATATTATCTTATATGGAATTAATGGATAAGTCTGATATATTAGTAGATATTTTAG
>JAILBI010000047.1 GCA_024681175.1 Acholeplasmatales bacterium | reverse complement strand
TACTTAATTACAAGACTTTCATCATTAGATGTAACATAATTTGTATAATAATAATTTTTATTATCATTAATGGATATTGCAGGAGCAATATAAGTAATTGTTTCTTGTTTAACTAATTTAGTTTTCTTAGGTCTAAGTATTATTATTAAAATGACTCCAATAATTAATAATAATACACTAGCTATTAGTCCAATAATAAATTTTTTTTGTTTATAAATTACTTTATTCTTTTTTACATAATTTTCTTCTTCTTGCTCACTACATAATAATTCATCCTTAGATACATTAAAAATATTACATAATGCATCTATTGATTCACTGCTTGGTAAACCTAAGCCATTTTCCCACTTAGCTATTGCGCTTCTTGATACATAAATTTTTTCTCCAAGGCTAGTTTGTGTAAAATTATTTTTAATTCTTAATTCTTTTAATTTATCTTTAAATTCCATTTTTATCCACCTCAGCTATTATTATAATAACTATAAATAAAAAGTGGTGTTACTCTTTATTTTTATGATGTTACTTTATATATAGATAAAAAAAGAACTGTTAAAATTTTAACAGCCCCTTATTTTTTAATTTTTTCTTCCAAATATCATCGCGACATACATAATTATATATAATAATTCAATATAAATATAAACAAGTGAAATAATCATTCCTAATGCAACAGACCATTCATCATCCTTGCTACAGCCACTTTCAACTACTGCTTTTGCTTCTTCAAAATTAAATGTTAATGCTAAAATATCATAAATTAATAAGATGCTTTCCATTAATATTAATAACCAGATATTTGTAGAACCAATAACTAATATAGTAATAACTGAAAATATTACAAGTGATATTAATCCTAGTGCAAGTGCCATCATTACTCTTTGTAATACTGAGCAATTTTTTACAACACCTGTTTGAAATAATACAAGCATTATTGCAAAAATTATCATTGTTGAAAACATTGCAATGATTCCAGCACCCTTAACATAATCACCAACTAATGCTTCTACAAGTGTTGTTAAAACACCTAATAAGAAGCCTGATGATATTGAATATATAAATATACATACCTTAGCTGTTTTAGCACTTAATCTTCCTACTAATGCAGCTATTAACGCAACAAACATTGATATAAATACTGTTGCTACTAATGTGCTTATATGATTATAAAACAAATAATAAAAAGATAATGATGTAGCTACTGCAACTAATATAGTTATACCAAGGCCTAAGGCTGTTTTTATTGTTATACCTTTATAGCCTGCTCTATCATCATATGAGGATACATTATTTGTTTTTATTCCTGAAAAAATATATGTCTTCATAAACAAATCGTCCTTTTTTCAAATTTATTTCATTTTATCATAAAAATAATGAAATAAAATAGCGTTTTCATATTTCACATATTTTTACATAATTTGAAATATTTGTAACATTAAAAACATATTAAATTATTATAAAGAATATTAAACATAATATTGCAAATAATGCCATTATTATACAAAGTGAAATGAATGGCATTAAAAAGAAAGCCACTGATAAAACAATGCCAATGATTGATAAAATTAAAAAAATTAAAATGAAAATTTTTACTCTTTTCCTTAATCTTTGATTATTTTCCACAAGGGAATCCATTCTTTGATTTAATATAAATATTTCATCATAATTATTATCTTTAATATACTTTGATTCAATTTCTTGATTATTTACTTGTTCTTCTTCATTAATTGAATTATTTTTTGGATTTATTTTGTTTTTATTTTCTTCTTTACGGTTAAAAATTGAATATAATAATCCTTTAGCCTCTTCAAATGATAATTCACTATTCCTATATCTAACTAAAATCTTTTCACACAAATCTTTATTTTTCTCTTTGATATAATCATCTGCCGATGAATAGAGTACAGCTAACAAGGAATTCAATTCATTATATTCATCATTTTCAAATTGGTTTTGTTCTTTATTCATTGTTGTTTCCTCCCTATTATTACTACATTCATTTTATCATATTGTTTAAAAGTTGTGATAATAATAAAAATCATAGACCCGAAAGTCTATGATTTTTAATTGAATGCAAATATACCTTCATCTTCTATTTTTTCTTCTTTATCTAAATTATCAAATACATTCATATCCTCAAATGTTTTTGTTAATGTTTGATTTAATTTAGATCTCTTCATGAAGTCCTTTACAGATGAGAATGGCTTTTCTTCTCTTGCCTTCTTAATATTTTCAGCCTGGGCAGCACCAAGTGAGTTTACCGCAACAAATGGAATTCTTATTCCTTCATCCTCTACTAAGAAATTAACACTATCACTTTTCTCAAGGTCAATTGGTAAGAATTTAATACCTCTTAAAGTCATTTCATATGCAATTTCTAAGGCTGTAATTAAAGATTCATCAGTTGCTGAAACCTTATCCTTTGCTCTTACCTCAGCTATTTTTTCTTCTATTGCTCTTGGGCCTTTTAAATATGAATCAACATCATGACCCTTAGCTCTAATTGTAAACCATGAAGCATAAAATATTTTTGGTGAATATATTTTAAACCAGCCTAAGCGTAGAGCCATGATAACATAAGCTATCGCGTGAGCCTTAGGGAACATATATTCTATTTGCTCACATGACCAAATATACCAATTTGGAACATTTGCTTCTTGCATTTGTGCTTTTAATTTAACCCAGCCCTCTGGATCTTTTGCTTTCTTATTTTTACGAACGAATTCCATAATTTTGAAAGCTTTACCTGGCTCCATACCCATATCCATAAGGTCAACCATGATATCATCACGACATCCGATAATATCTTTAAATTCTATCTTACCATATTCTGTTGTACCCTTTACAAGCTCCTGGGCATTTCCTTGCCATACAAGTGTACCATGTGACAATCCTGATATTTTAACTAATTGGGCAAATGTTTTAGGCTTTGTTTCAACTAGCATTCCACGAACGAAATTAGTTCCAAGCTCAGGCATACCAAATGATGCAACCTGAGAATGAAGCTCTTCTTTAGTTAAGCCTATTACCTCTGTTCCATTACAAAGCTCATATATTTTTTGATCTGCAATAGGAATATCATCAATATTATCAAATGGGAAATCAGCTTGATGAAGATGTACATAATCCATAATATATTTTAATACTGTTGGATTATCGTGTGCTAATATATCAAATTTTAATAAATTATTTTCAAATGAATGGTAATCAAAATGAGTTGTTCTAAATGAGTTTGTAGGATCATTTGCAGGATATTGAATAGGTGTAACATCAAATATATCTGCATAATTTGGAACTACAACAATACCACCTGGATGCTGACCTGTTGAACGCTTAACATCTAAAATATGGGTTTTTAATCTATCAATTTCAGCATCTCTTAAAACAATCTTCTTATTTTCAGCATAGCCCTTTACATAGCCATAAGCAAGTTCGGTAGAAATAGTTGATACAGTTCCACCTCTAAATGAATTATCATAACCAAATACGCCTCTTATATATTCCATTGCGGTAGGCTGATAATCACCAGAGAAATTTAAATCAATATCTGGTATTTTATCACCATTGAAGCCTAAGAATGTTTCAAATGGTATTGAATGACCATCCTTATGCATCTTATTGCCGCAGCAAGGACAAACCATATCAGGTAAGTCAAATCCTGATGATACAGAACGAAGTATTGGCTGAAGCTTTGCTTCATTTTCATTTAAAGGATATTTTTCTATTTCCTCATCTGTCATTTTTAAGGCATGGAAATGACATTTTTTACATACATAATGTGGTGATAATGGGTTAACCTCTGTTATATTCATCATTGTTGCAACAAATGATGAGCCTACAGATCCACGTGAGCCTACAACATAGCCATCCTCATTAGATTTCTTAACCATTAAATAACAAGTATAGTAAACAGATGCATTACCAAATGAAATAATAGAATTCAATTCTCTATCCGCTCTTGCACGAATGATTGGATGGACATTTTCACCATATATTTTCTTAATATTATCATTAACAATTTTAGTCATTTCTTCTTTTATAGAAGGAATATTAAGGCTATCTTTAAATTGATCATCTCTTGGAGAATACATCTCATTAGTAAATGCTTTAATCTTTTCACAAGAATCAAATATCTTATTAGTATTTTCTACAACAATTTCATATCTTAATTCTTCATCTAGAAAGCTAAATTCATCAAGCATTTCTTCTGTTGTTCTAAAATACATGTCTGGTAAATAATCAGCCTTAGAGAATCTATGTAAGCCACCACCTAGCATTTTAGTTTGAACTAAAATATCCCAGAATTTTTTCTCCTCAGGACGGAAATAATGACAATCAGATGTAGCACAAACAATCTTACCAAGACGCTTTGCGCTATTAATAATTAAATTAATAACCTCTAAAATATTTTTCTTTCCTTCAGGAAGTGATGAGAAGAAATTTGCATAACACATTGGAGGCTGAACCTCAATATAATCACACATCTTCATTTCTTCTTCTACCTCAGGAACGCTTCTATTTAAGGCATATTCAAATACTAAGCCCTCTTGACCACCTGAAGAAACTAAAATACCTTCATGATATTTTTCTAATACACTTTTTAATAATCTTGGCTCACGGTATAAATGAACAGTCATCGCATCAGATAATAAACGATATAAATTCTTATAACCAACCTGATTTTGAGCTAATAAATTAATTGATGATGGAATAACTCTTTTCCACATTAATTCTTTATCAATAATATTATTAATTTCATTATAATTATTAACATTTTGTAATTTTAAATTATCAAGCATCTTAATGAAGCATTGTGCAGTACAATTTGCATCATCATCAGCTCTATGGTGTGCATCCTCTTTAACCTTGAAATATTTACATAATTTTTCAAGATTATAAGATTTTTCTTGATCTAAATATGTTCTAAATAAATTACATGTATCTATCGCAGGTAATTTAGGTACATCAAGCCCAATCATCTCAGCTTTAGCATAAATAAATCCATAATCGAATTTAACATTATGACCTACTAAGATAGAATCCTTTGCAAATTCAAAAAATTTAGGTAAAGCCTCTTCAATTGAAGGTGCACCCTTTAAATCAGAATCATCAACATGTGATAATTCCTTAGATACCTCTCTTAATTTTCTTTTAGGATCTACAAATGTAACAAATGATGATACAATACCCTTTTTATAAACTCTAAATGCCGCAATTTGGAATATTTCATCATATGTTTGAGAAAAGCCTGTTGTTTCAATATCAAATACAGTATATACTGCATCATCTAAATTAATATCATGATTTTGATCTAATGTAATATAGAATTTAGAATCATCAACATAGGCAAGCTCAACACCATAAATAGGCTTAAAATCCTCAAAATCAGGATTACCATCTGTTTTATGGAATATATCAGATACAGCATAAACACCATCTCTATCTGTTAAACCAAATCCCCTCATACCAAGAGATTTAACCATTTTTGAAATAGAATCAGCTCCAATAACACTATCTTGTGTAGATAATTTAGTATGTAGATGAAGCTCAACCCTTTTCAAAGGCGCATTATCTACAAGCTTAACCTTTTCTCTTACACCAATTGCTTCAACAGTTGATGCATTAATTAATATTTGTCTTGAAAATGAATCATATTCAACCTTACCAACAACATTAACCTTAGTATCATTTTTTAAATTAGTTTTATATAATTTTTCTTCTTCCTCAGATCTAACCCATTTTTTTACAACAATTGAATCCTCATCATCAGTTACCTTAATAGTAAATAAGCTACTTTTACCTTTAGTCTTCTTTAATTCAGAACCAAAAACATATCCTTCAATCATAATAGCTTCAATACCATTTTCTTCTTGAAACATTTGTAGCCCAAGCTCATTTGAAGGAATATCCTTGATATTAGTTAAATTCATTGGCTTTGATTTTTTATAATTCTTTTTTAATTTCTTAGCCTCTTGATTAAATGAATCAATAATTTCTAATTTCTTTCTTTCCTCAGCTAATCTTTCTTCTTCCATTTTTTCTTTTTCATTTTTCATCTCATTAATAGAAAGATCATAATCCTCCATTAAATTGAAATTAACTAAAATACCAAAAGATTCAAATTCTTCCTTTAATCTAGGAATTAAATTATCAAGACCTAATTGATCCTGAGGAACAATAAAAGAAACATTATTATCATTTATCATAACCTTATTTAAATCAAAAGATTTAAAAGTAATATTTTCTTTAATTAAATTATCTAAAATGTATTTTAAATAATCCTTCATTTCTTCCATAGATAAAGAATCATCCTCATATGAAATATTAAAAGATATTTCACAGCCAACATTTTCAAAAGCTTTTAAAATACATTTTTTTAATTCTAAATATTTATCTAAAGATATTGCATATGATAAAACGAAATCAAGATTAAGCATTCTTGATTTTGTATGATATTTAGCATTATCAACTCTAATGTTATTATCTTCTTCTAATATATTATTAACTTTAATAAAATCAATTGCCTTCATAAAGAACCTCTTAAAGATTTAATGTAAAAAAATTATAACATCATATTTGACAATATTAATGTCTAATTACAAAATTATTTAGTGAATTAAAAAGCCATATATTATGGCTTATTTAACTATTTTGCTTATTCTAATAATATGTGAGAATGTAATACCTGCAAAAATGATAGGTAGAGCATATGCAATATATTCTAACCAAGATATTTGAATCATTACCGCAAGCATCATCACAAATAAAAATATTAATGAATCATAAATTAATAATTTAAATCTAACATCAAATTTAATGCCAGGATTAACAAAGAATGAAAATATTAATGCGAATGCAAATACCATTAAAAATTGCATAAAATATTGAAATAATAATGGTAGGATAGTTGATACTTGATATTTAGTATTAAAATCAAAAAAGATATTATTTAATAAATCCTTAAATTTAACAATATCATCAATATCACCACTACATACACCAGCTAATGAAAAATTATCAATTTCATATT
>JAILBI010000243.1 GCA_024681175.1 Acholeplasmatales bacterium | reverse complement strand
ACAATACTATGAATATTTCTATTATTAAAATAAATCTTTTCAGGTAAACCTACACTAGAAAAAATATTATCTAATATACCAAAAATACAATTCTTATATTCTTTTGGTTCATCAACAATATAATTAAATAACATTTTATTTGTATCTGGACAATAAAAATATACTATTAATGGTCTAACATTAGTTTCTTTAATAACTAAAGGAACATAAGATGTAAATATATAACATTCATGATCATAATATAATGCATTTTTAAATTCATCTACGAAAGGAAGATTAGCTACCTGCTTTTTAGGGAATGTTTCTAAATATGGTAGTGAATTATATTTAACTTGATATACTAATTCTTTTTCATCAATAAAGCTTAAAGCAGCTAATTCATTATTAAAGTTTTCAATTAAATCATCATAATCATTTCTAATTAATGAATCTAAATAACTTAAATTTAATAAAACAGTATGTAATTCTTTTTTATTAACAAATCTTTTACCATAACCAGGTCTAAAACGATAAATAATTAAATTATTTTCTTTCATGACCTTAGAACCATTTTTTCTTACATACTCTTTTTCATCTTCTTGAATATCTTTTTTAGATACAAAAACAGCACATATAGAATCACAATCACCTAAATTAACAATGTTATCTGATGTTGTAAATATATCATGAACATAATTAAAACCATTATCATTTACAAATAATTGAAAACCAAATGAATCTCCAAAAAAATTATCTATAAATGTTAACATATGTATTTTTTTAGGTGAATAAAAATTATAAAAAATATCAGCAGATGAAAATTTAGAAAAATATCCATTTTTGATAAATTTTACAAATAATTTTTTTATTTCTTGATACATTGGATCAACCATCAAACATCACTTCTTTTCGTAAACTACTACTCTTTTAATACCATATTCCTTATTCTTAATTAATATTAAATCCAAATAAGAATCTTTAAAAATAGTTTCTTTTCCCATTTCAAAGACTATTCTTCCACCTTTTTTTATTTTATCTAAACAAGGTGTGATTATTTCATCAATATTATTCATTTTATAAGGAGGATCTAAAATAATTAAATCATATACATGATTATCATTATTTAAAAAATCTAAATAATCTTTATTATAAAATAAAGCATCATTAATACCAAGCTTCTTGCAGTTTGATTTACAAACATCTAAAGCCTTATTATTAATATCATTAAATACTACATTACTAATACCACGAGAATAGGCTTCAACTCCCATCGCGCCACTTCCAGCGAATAAATCAAGACAATAATCTCCTTCTAAATAAGGTCCTATCATATTAAATATAGCACCTCTTACCTTATCTTGAGTTTCTCTTGTAGTCTCAAGATTAGTCATATCTATAATTCTATGTCTTAATTTACCACCAATAATTCTCATAATACTCCTA
This sequence comes from Acholeplasmatales bacterium, assembly GCA_024681175.1. The sequence continues at coordinate 4,734 of JAILBI010000243.1, read as the reverse complement.
AAGAATTCTTATATTTACTGTTTTACCATTAAATTTAATATTCTTATTTTCTTTAAAAAATCTTAATGCTTCACCATTTACATCTATTATAGTTCTTGTTTTATTAATTACAATTTTTCCAAAGTGTTCTCTATGAACTTTTAATTGATCATGGAATAACATTACTAATTGATTAGGTCTTACTTTATCTACAGAACCTAAATTAACTTCTATTTGGAAATTCTTATTTCCATGTTCTTTAGTATTCTTCTTTGATTTAGTTTTATTATCTTTAGATTTAGTTCTTTCTTTTTTCTGATATACCTTTATTTCATTATATACCTTTTCATCTTTATTTACTAATGAAAGTAAGCCTCTTAATAAAGGCATTGGATCAGTTGAACGTCTAGCTAAAGACATTAATAATTTATCATAAGAATTATTATCTTTATTCTTTTCAACTGCCTCAACTATATCTAAATATAATTTTTTACTACTATTATTTTTAATTTCTTCAATAGTAGGTATTTCACATTCTTTAATAATAGATTTAGTATATTGTTCTAATTCTCTTATTCTACCTTTTGAATGATTAGTCGCGATTGATATAGCCATACCTGTATGACCGATTCGTGCCGTTCTACCAATTCTATGAACATAGATTTCATTTTCATAAGGTATATCATAATTTAATACACAATCAATATCAGAAATATCTATACCTCTCGCAGCAACATCAGTAGCGATTAATATTTTAACAATATTATCTCTAAATTGATTCATGACCTTATCACGAGATAATTGTTTCAAATCACCATGTAATCCTTCAGCCTTATAATCATTCTTCTTTAAGAAATTAGTTAATTCATCAACCATTGATTTAGTATTACAGAATATTATCATATGATTGAAATCATAATAATCTAATAATCTAACTAATAAATCCATTTTAGAATCCTTCATACAATAATATAATCTTTGATCAATTAAATCTACTGTTAATGTTTTAGATTCTATTTCTATTTTTTTAGGATCTTTCATATATTTTAAAGCTAAGTTTTTTATAAATGGAGGTAAAGTCGCTGAAAATAAAGCAGTTTGTCTATCTGAAGGAACATCCTTTAAAATAGTTTCTAAATCTTCGCTAAAGCCCATTTTTAACATTTCATCAGCTTCATCTAATACTAAATATTTAACATTATTAAAAGAAATATGACCTTTATTCATTTGATCAATAATTCTTCCTGGTGTACCAACAATAATACTAGGCTTTTGTTTAAGCTTTTTATCTTGGATTAAATATGATTCACCACCATAAATAGCCGCACATTTAATCTTTGTTTTATAAATTAGTTTTTCTATTTCACCTTGAACCTGAATTGATAATTCTCTTGTTGGACATAATATTAATGCCTCAACTAAACCATCACCAGCAAGCTTTTCAACCATAGGTATTGAGTAGGCAAAAGTTTTACCTGTACCTGTTTTTGATCCACCAATAACATCAAAGCCATTTAAAAGTTCAGGAATAGCCTTCTTTTGGATATCAGTAGGTTCTAATATATTCTCTTTGTTTAGGGCATCAATTAGTCTTTGACTGATACCAAAATTTTCAAATTCATTCATAAATAATTCTCCATTTAATATATAAAAAGGTGGATAAAATCCACCTTAATTATCATAGTTCTAGGAAGGTACGAGAAGTATAATTCTTCTACGGTGGTTATCTCTCTTAACTGTAATTAGGGTTCTTAAATTAAAAGCCTACCAGCACATACAGTTCTCAATAACCTTTTAATATGGTTTGAGCTTCACGGCCTTCTTCCTAGCAATCTCATTATATTATAATTTATTTAAAAATGCAAATTTTTAAACTTTTCAATTAAAAATTGAAATTAATATATGATATTACAATTGATAATATTCCACTTAAAATTAATAATACCGCAACGACAAGCATCAATGAATCCTTACTATCTCCAGTATATTTTGTTTGATTAAGCATTGGAAGCATAAATGCAATTATACCTATAAAAAACAAACACATAGCTAATCCAAAATGTTGGAAAAAATATGGCATATCTGTTTTAGAAAAAACAAAGCCTAACATAGTTCCACCTATAGCTAATGTAGATAGGAATAATATTAATATAATAATTCTAAATAATGATTTAGTTTTTGGATCTAACATACATACTACCTCTTTACCATAATAAGTATATCATATAATTTTAATATAACAAAAAATTATTTTAAAAAAAGTGGAGAGATTAAAATCTCTCCTTTTTATGTTCTCTTAGTTATTCTTAGGGGCTTGTTTTAAAACAACTACGTTTTCAACAACTTTTTTCTTAGGCTTTGCTAAACCTTTATTTGAAGCTTCAACTAATTTAGCGAATCCGTTTGGATCATTAACAGCCATATCAGCTAACATCTTTCTATTTACTTGGATATCAGCTTGAGCTAAACCATTAATGAATTTTGAATACTTAGTACCATTTAATTGGCAAGCAGCATTGATTCTTTGAATCCATAATTTTCTGAATTCTCTCTTACGTTGCTTTCTATCACGGTATGCATATTGCATAGAACGCATAACTTGTTCATGAGCAGTTTTATATAGGGTGTGCTTAGAACCATAATAACCCTTAGCTAATTTTAAGACAGCTTTACGTCTTCTTCTTGTAACATATCCACCTTTTACTCTTGGCATGATTCTATCCTCCTATTACTTTAAATTAGAGATTAATTGCTTAATTCTCTTCTCATCTGTTGAATGTACTAATGCAGTCTTACTTAAATCTTTATTTTGTTTGTGAGACTTATTAGTCTTAAGGTGACCTGTATATGCATGGCCACGTACAATTTTACCTGAACCAGTAACTTTGATTCTCTTCTTTAAACCACTATGTGTCTTTTGTTTTGGCATAATATAATTTCTCCTTATTTTTCTATTTTTGGTGCAATAACTGCGAATAATGATCTACCATCTAGTTTTGGTTGAGACTCAACAGTAGAACAGTCTTGAAGACTTTCAATGAATTTATTAATTACTTCTAAACCTAAATCTTGATGAACAATCATACGGCCATAAAATCTTAATGTGATTTTAACCTTATTTCCTTTATCAAGAATAGTCTTAGCTTTTCTAGCTTTAGTATCAAAGTCATGTTTTTCAATTGTTGGAGATAATTGAATCTCTTGAACAACCATAACTTTTTGTTTCTTCTTCATTTCCTTTTGACGTTTTTGTTGTTCAAAACGGAAACGTGAATAATCCATCATTTTAGCAACTGGTGGATTAGCATCAGGTGAAACTAATACTAAGTCTAAACCTCTTTCTTCTGCTTGTTGTAAAGCTTTAGCTTTAGTTAAAACGCCAAGCTTTTCACCTTCATCAGTAATAACTAGCATTTCCTTTGCAGTAATTAATTCATTTACTAATGTTTCGTCTTGTTTTTTTTGCTTGTTAATACAAAACACCCCCTAAAAGTGTTAAAACAAAAAAGAGGACATAAACGCCCTCTTGTATTTCTAAAATAAATTAACAATTATTTAGTAGCCATTTGCCTATCAACATAATCAATCAGGCGAGAAACGGGCGTTTCTTCTTTCCACATATTATCTTAACCTCAATTATTATAAACTATAGATTATAATATGTCAACTATTTTTATTATTTTAAAATTGTTTTTATATCATTTAATAAATCAGGTAAATCATATTTAATTGTATTATAAATCATATCTAATTGTATTGACCCATAATCATGAACTATTCTATTACGTAATCCAATTATTTTATTCCATGGTATATTTGGATACAATAGTAATATTTCGTTGTTTATTTTTTTAACATTTTCAGATATTTGAACAAATTTAAAGCTAATTGCACTAGATAAAACTTCATCATCGTTGAAGGTTTCAATAGTTTCATCTTTCAAATAATTAATACAAAATTCAATATCTTTTACAATTTTTTCTATATAATATTTTGAATTTTTGGTATTATCCATATATTTTGATTCCATCCTTCAAGATTTCTCTTAATAATTCTTGATTATTTTCTAATTGATTAATATTTAATAAATCAATTTTCTTTTTTAAAGTAACTCTTAGTTCTTCAATCAAGCCAAAGAAATCTAATCCTGTAATAGTAGAATCTATTAATAAATCAATATCGCTTGAAGGTGTGGCTTTATTTTTAGCATATGATCCAAATAAATAGCAAAAATTAACATCATATTTAGATAAAATAATCCCTACATTATTTTTTATTTCTTCAAATTTTAATATGCCATGTTCTTCATCTATTAGATTTATTTCTTTTAACCTATAAATATAATATTTTAACTTATTATCATTATTATCTTCCAAAGACTCATACTTTTGATAAGTTCTCCTTGAAATATCAAGCATTTTTGATGCTTCAACCTGAGTTATATTTAAAGATTCTCTAATTCTTTTCAATTCATTCATAGATATCACCTAGCTTGATTTTATCATTATTTGCGCATTGTGTCAATTTTAAATGCGTATATTCTGCGCATAAATAATTTTGTTAGGCGTTAAAATTTCGCTATTCTTTCAAATCCTTAATATTATAATAAAACACATATATTACAAAGAATAATATAGATAAAATTGGTGTTACCAAATAAGAATTAAAAATAATATCATTCCCACTTATATTAAGAATTGGAAATATATTAGATGTGATTTCTTCTATTTTAGGGAATGAACTTGATAATAATCT
>JAILBI010000289.1 GCA_024681175.1 Acholeplasmatales bacterium | reverse complement strand
TTCACCAGATGGAAATTATGAATATGAAGCAGCTCATGGAACTGTTACAAAGCATTATTATAAATATTTAAAGGGTGAAGAAACATCTACAAACCCAATGGCTACTATTTATGCATGGTCTGGTGCACTTAGAAAGCGTGGAGAATTAGATAAATTACCTGAACTTATCAAATTTGCAGATAATCTTGAACAAGCTTGTGTTAAAACATTATTAGATGGCATTATGACTAAGGATTTAGTAAATTTAGTAGATAAGGGTGTTAAAGCTAAAGCTGTTAATTCTAAAGAATTTATTTTAGAAATTAAGAAAAGATTACAAGCTTATTATAATTAATAAAAATGGACTACATTGTAGTCCTTTTTAATTATATTTGTTTTTTTAATCTTTAATTGGTAAAATTAAATGACATTGTGAGGTTTTATTATGTGCGGCATTTTTGGATATTTAGGTGAAAGAGCAAGAGAAAATACAATAGTAGGATTAAAAAGATTAGAATATCGTGGCTATGATTCTGCAGGTATTGCAACTTTAAATAATTTCACAAGAAAATTTGATGTCTTTAAGGATAAGGGAAGAGTATCAAATTTAGAAGAAATTATTGATAAATCTTATCCATGCCGTATGGCAATTGCACATACACGTTGGGCAACTACAGGTGAAGCAAATAAGGCTAATGCCCATCCACATATATCAGAAGATGGTAGATTTATTATTGTTCATAATGGAATAATAACTAATTATGAGGATATTAAAAAAGAATATTTAGCTAATGTTAAATTTAAATCTGAAACTGATACTGAGGTATTAGTTAATTTAATTATGAAATTTCATAATGAAGGCTTAACAGTATTAGAATGTATTAAAAAATCTATGAATATTATTAAAGGTAATTATGCATTCTTATTAATAGATTCATGGAATAGTGAAGTAATCTTTTTTGCAAAAAAAGGTTCACCTTTATTATTAGGTAGATGTGATAAAGGCTATGTTTTATCATCAGATACTATATCTTTTAATGATTTTGCAAAAGAATATGTCATCGTAGGAGATGAACAATTTGGCGCATTATCATGTGAAGGATTTAATATTTATGATAAAAATGGTATAGAAAAATTAATATTACCAAAAGAGGTTAAAAAAGAAGAATATGATATATCTATGGGCTCTTTTGAATATTATATGCTAAAAGAAATATATGAAGAACCTAAGGTTATTGATGCAATAATAGATAATTATTTCAAAGATGATGAAATCATATTTGATAATAATATTATTGATACAATTAAAAATAGCTCTAAAATAACATTTGTTGGTAATGGCTCATCATATAATGCAGGATGCTTAGGTAAATGTTATTTTGAAACTATTTCTAAAAAAGAAGCTAATATTTCTTATGGATCTGAATTATTGTATGAAGATTTAAATATTAAAGAAGATGAATGCTTTATATTTTTATCTCAATCAGGTGAAACAATTGATTCAATCAATTGTATTAAAAAGATAAATAAAAAAGCGAAATGTATTACTATTACTAATTTTAATTTATCTACTATGGCTAGATTATCAGATTATACTATTGAGCTTTATGCAGGTAATGAGGTTGCAGTAGCTTCAACAAAAACATATGTTGCTGAAGCTGTAATATTATTAGCTTTAGCTTATAAAATTGTAAATAAAGAAGGATTGAAAAAAGAATTAATTTCTTTAAAGGATGAAATTAAGCATATCTTAGTTAGAAAAGAAGAAATTAAAAGCTTTGCATTAGAATTATCATCTGCAAAGGAAATGTTTATTATTGGTAAGGGTCTAGATTTTTATTTAACTAAGGAAGCATCATTAAAATTTAGAGAAGTACCATACCTAAATGCAATATCTTATCCATCTGGTGAATTAAAGCATGGTCCTTTAGCTTTAATTGATGAAGATACACCAGTTTTGGCTATTGTAACAAATGAGAAAACATCACATATTACAAGAATAAATCTAGAAGAGGCAATAACACGTCATGCCCTAGGATTTGTAATATCTAGTGATAATGTTAAAAAGGATAATGATAGATTCATTATTAAATATATAGGTGATATTTTAACACCACTTGCATTAACTACTGTTATTCAATTATTATCATATGAAATAGGATATGCAAGAGGTAATGATATTGATAAACCTAAAAATATTGCAAAATGTGTTACAGTAGATTAAAGTTAGTATATACTAAAAAACTATTAAATGATAAAATAACCTCGTCCTTGAGGGAGTAGTTTACGGAATACCGCTGTTGGCCTACATAATGGTTAATCCAGGTTCAACATTAAAAAACGAGACTCAGAAACTTTCTTGTTTCTGGGTCTTTTATTTTTAGGAGTATATATGTCAGTAGAAATTATATTAGAAATAATATTATTAGGTATTGCCTTATCAATGGATGCATTTGCTGTATCTATTACTGATGGCTTAACATACACAGATATAAATAAAAAGAAATCATTTTTTATTGCAGGATTATTTGGTCTTATGCAGGCATTAATGCCTTTAATTGGCTTTTTTATTGTTGAAGGTATTACTTTAATTGTAGGTGAATCTGGCGGTGAAAATGCGGGCAAGATAATGGCTGATATTGTATCTTGGATTGCATTTGCTTTATTATTATTTATTGGTTCTAAAATGCTTATTGAAGGAATTAAAGATTTAAAAAAGACTGAAGAAGAAAAAGAATTAAAAAAATTTAGCTTTAAGGAAGTAATCTATTTTGGTTTTGCAACATCGATTGACGCACTTGGTACAGGTGTTGCACTTCATTCAGGATTATCTAATACATCTACAATATGGTTACATGTTTCAATTATATTATTTATTACATTTGTTATTTCTTTAATTGGCTTATTTTTAGGTCATAAAATAGAAAAACTATTAAAAGGTAAATATGAGATTACTAATATAATTGGTGGAACTATTTTAATCATTTTAGCAATATGGATTATATTAAGTCATTATTTTGGATTATAAAATAAAATTATGATATAATACCATTACAATTATTCATTTTTTAAGGTGTAAAATGGTAAATATATCAGATTATAAAATTATAAATAATGGTTCTTTAGATGTAACAAAGGATA
>JAILBI010000274.1 GCA_024681175.1 Acholeplasmatales bacterium | reverse complement strand
ATCATTGGTGCAAGATTATGGTATGTTATATTTAATGCATCAGATTTCCATTCCTTTGGTGAAGTATTAGGATTTAGAAATGGACAGTTTATAGGTCTACAGGGCTTAGGTATTCAAGGTGGTATTATTGCCGCGCTTATTACTATTTATGTTGTATGTAGAATAAGGAATATAAATTTTTATAGAGTATTAGATTTACTTGCCCCTGGTATATTGATTGGACAAATATTTGGTAGATTTGGTAATTTCTTTAATCATGAATTATATGGACCAGAGGTAACAAGTGAGTTTGGTATTAATTTTTTAAAAAATATACCAATATTAGGAACTAATATGTATATTGATGGTGCATTCCGCCATCCTGTATTCTTATATGAAGCATTATTAAATTTATGTGGCGTTATTTTCATGCTTGTAATGAGAAGAAAATTTAGAAAGCTAAGACATGGAGATTTAATAGGTATCTATTTAATTTGGTATGGCTCAGTAAGAATAATTACAGAATCATTAAGATTAAATAGTGGTGTTTCTGAGCCATTAATGCTAGGACCTATTCCTGTAAGTATCGCAATAAGTGTCTTATTTGTATTATTAGGTAGTGCCTTCTTAGTATTAAAAACATTCTTTGGACCTAAAGAAAGATATCTAGGCTTATCAAATCCAGTTAAGGATAGAAATAAATTTGACATTGTTATATTTGATAATGATGGAACATTAATAGATTCTAAAAAATTAATATTTGAATCATTTATTCACACATTTTCTAAATTTAGACCAGATTATATATTAAAGGATGAAGAATTAGAAACATTCTTTGGACCAACATTAAAACAAACATTTTCAAGATATGCAAAAGATGAAGAAGAATTAAATGAAATGATTGCATATTATCGTGAATTTAATGAAAAAATGCACGATCAAATGGCAAAGCCATTCCCTGGTGCAAAGGAAATGCTTGAAAATTTAAAAAGAAGAGGCATTAAAACTGCCGTAGTATCATCTAAAAAATCTAATTTATTAACTCATGGCTTAGAAGTATTTGGTCTTTTAGAATATATCGATGTAGTAATATCTGAAGATAAGGTTAAAAATCCTAAACCAGATCCTGAAGGTATCTTACTTGCAGTAAAGATGTTAAGTTCAAATGAAGATGCAAAAGAAGAAAAAACTGAAGAAACTCCAGTCGTAGAAGAAACTCCAGCTGTAGAAGAATCTTCACAAGAAGAGACTTTAGAAAAAACTTCAACTGAAGATACACAAGAAGAGATTAAAGAAGAATCTTCTAATGACGAAGAAAAAGTGGAAGAAACTGTTTCTATTGAAGAAAATGAAGTAGAAAATAAAGAAGAAGTTAAAGAAGATAAAAAAGAAGAATTTGATTTATCAAGAGTTATTTATATAGGTGATACTAAAAATGATATTACAGCCGCTAAGGCAGCTAATGTAAAATCATGTGGAGTATTATATATTAAAAATCCTGAAATCATGCTTGAATGTAAGCCTGATTATGTAGTAGATAATTTATCTGAAGTATTAAAAATTGTAGGAGAATAAAATGAGCTTTACTCAGGAATTAAAGGAAGATATTTTAACATTTAAAGTTAATAATAAAGCTGAAAAGAAGCTTGAGCTTGAATCAATGTTAAGAATTTCATCTGAGATTTCTTTAATTCCAAGAAAGCTTACATTTGATGCACCTACATTAGGTATTATTAGAAGATTTTTAGCTACATTAAAAGAATTTTATCAATTTGAATATGAGCTTGTTGAAAGAATTGTTAATCGTTTTAATAAAAGAAAAACATATGAAATAATTATAACTAATGGTGCTGATATAATAATTGATGATTTATCTTTAATGAAGTCGCAAACATTAAATCATAATGAATTAAGTGAAGAAGAAAAACAAAGCTATTTAAGAGGAGCATTCTTAATGAAGGGATCTTGTGCAGATCCTAATGGTAAAAGTATTCATCTTGAAATATCATCAGAGGATTCAAATGAAATATTATTTTTACAATCATTAATTAATTCTTTTGAATTAAATGCAAGAATTGCGAAAAGAAAAGCTTATTATGTTTTATATTTAAAAAAGATGTCAGAGGTAAGAGATTTCTTATATTTAATAGGGGCATCTACAAAGCTTAATTATTTTGAAAATGTTTTAATCACAAGAGAGATTAGAACTACTTTAAAAAGAAGTATTAATTTAGATGTAGCAAATCAAGCTAAAACTAATAAATCTAGTAAGGAACAAATTAAATATTTGAAATATTTAGAATATAATTATCCATTACAAAAGCTTGATCAAAAGCTTTTAATGGTTATGAAGGTTCGTCTTGATTATCCTGAATATTCCCTAGAGGAATTATTATCTATTATTCATGATGAATTTGACCCTAAGCTTTCAAAATCTGGATTAAATCATAGATTAAGAAAGCTTAAGGAAATTGCAGAAGAATATAAAAAAAGATAAATTTTATATTATTGTATATAATATAATATTATGATAAAATATCTTTGATTTATTTTAGATTTGGAGATGATTAACTTTGGCAAAAATTGTAAGAAAAGTATCAAATAAAGCTACCAAAGGTCAAAAAAGAGAATATGGCTTTAAGCGTTTATTACATAAAAAAATATTTTGGATAATAGTATCAGTATTATTAGTAGGTATTGCATGTGCAATTATACTTCCTATTGTATTAACAAATGATTCTTCAGAAGATACAACACATGAACATCCTGATTATTTCAATATTTCCGCAACATATAAAGTTTCTGATACTGAGGATTATGAAGTAAATTTTAAGAAAATTAGTTATGCTGGTTTAATTATGGAAACATCAAATAATCATGATGCGATAAAGGATGATAATTTTGATTTTAATACAATTGAATATGCATTTGTTTTCGCAATTGATGTAACTAAATTTTATCCAGAAGATTATTATAAAACTGATGAAGATGAAGAAGATGATAATAATTTAAAATCAGAAGTTGATGAACGTGTTTATAAAGCATTAATTGAATTACAATATCAAATTGATTTATATAATGAAAATCATCCAAATACTGATGATGATGTTCAATTATTTATTGTTGATACAAGTAATAAAAGTGCGAATGATAACATTAGTCTTTTATCAGATGTAAAATTTGGTGGCTCATCATCTGATGATGAATCTACAGATACTAGAACTACAATGTTCTCACTTTTTAAAGCTACAGAAGGCAAATTTACAAGAGCCTACAGTGGTTATGATAGAGGCGAATCAACTACTAAATATAAAAAATATGATAAAGATAAAACAGATTCAGGAATTTCAATTTATTTAGCTCCATCTATTTCACTTGGTGCCGCAAATGAATTTGAAAAGAGAATTGCAAATTCTATTCATTATATGAATCAAGATTTTGAAGATGATGAAGAATAATAAATTAATCCCCATATTATTGGGGATTTTTTTAAAGGAGAGAATATGGATATTAAAGAAGAGCTTATTATAAAGGTTGCTAAAGAATTAAATATTAAAGAAGAATCTGTAATTAAGACATTAGAATTATTAAATGATGATTGTACTGTTCCCTTTATCGCAAGATATAGAAAGGAAGTTACATCAGGTCTTGATGAAAATCAAATAAGAGAAATAGAAAAATTATATAATTATCAAATTAATTTAGATGCTAAAAAGGAATCTATTAAAAATCTTATTAATGAAAAAGGATTATTAACAGATGAATTAAAAAATAAAATTGATAGCTGTGAAAAATTAATAGAGCTTGAAGATATTTATAGACCATTTAAGGAAAAGAAGAAAACTAAAGCTAGTATTGGTATTGAAATGGGTTTATTAGATTTAGCTAAATTTATTATGACTTGTCCTAAATTTGGTAATCCTCTTGAAATAATAAATAAATATGTTAATGAAAAAACTAAAAATGAAGAAACAGTTATAGAAAATGTAAAATATATTATTGCGGAAATAATATCTGATAATGCTAATTATCGTTCATATATAAGAGATCATGCCTTAAATTATGGTAAGATTGTAACTAAAAAGAAAAAAGATACTGATCCTGAAGAAAAATATAAAGTATATTATGATAAGGAATTCTTATTAAAATATATTAAATCATATCAGGTTTTAGCTATAAATAGAGCTGAAGATGAAAAGGTATTAACAGTTAATGTTATCCTCCAGCCTGAAAGAGATGTAGATTATTTAAAATATAAAATAATATTTAGAGAAACAATATTTAAAGATATTTTAGAAGAATCTATAAAAGATTCTTATCAAAGATTAATTGCACCTGCAATTTCTCGTGAAATAAGATCTATTTTAAAAGAAAAGGCTGATATAGAATCTATTGAGGTATTTAAAAAGAATTTAAAGCCTTTAATTATGCAAAAGCCTTTAAAGGATATGGTTGTATTAGGAATAGATCCTGCATATAGAACAGGATGCAAATATGCAGTAATTGATGAAATTGGTAAGGTTTTAACAATTGGTGTTATTTACCCTAATGAAAGAAAAGAAAATACTAAAGCAAATCAAGATGATGTATTAAAATCTAAAAAGACAATTATAGATTTAATTAAAAAATATCATGTTAATTTAATTGTAATTGGTAATGGTACCGCAGGAAGAGAAACTGAAGTATTTGTTGCAGATATAATTAATGAAAATAAATTAGATGTTAAATATGCAATGGTATCAGAAGCTGGTGCATCTGTATATAGTGCATCTGATGTTGCGATTGAAGAATTCCCTGATTTATCACTTGAGAAGCGTTCTGCAATTTCTATCGCAAGAAGATGTGAGGATGCGATGAGTGAGCTTTGTAAAATTGATCCTAAATCAATTGGTGTAGGTGAGTATCAGCATGATGTAGATCAAAATATGTTATCAGATGCACTTGATAATGTAATGATTGATGCAGTAAATAGTGTTGGAGTAGATTTAAATAGAGCTTCTTATTCATTATTATCTTATGTATCAGGATTAAATAAGACTATATCTAAAAATATTATTGAATATCGTGAACAAAATGGTGGCTTTAAAAATAGAAAAGAATTAAATAAGGTTAAAAAGCTAGGACCTAAGGCTTATTTAATGTGTGCAGGATTCTTAAGAATAAGACAAGGTGAAGAGCCACTTGATATGACAGGTATTCATCCTGAAAGCTATAAAATTGCTGAAAAATTATTAAAAAAGGTTAAATTAGATAAATCTGATATAGGAAAAGATTATTTAAAGGAAGCTTTAGATAATTTAAATAAGGATGAATTATTAAAAGAATTAGATACAGATATATATACATTAAATATCATTATTGATGGCTTAACACAGCCATTAAGAGATGAAAGAGATACATATCCTGGATTAAATTTAAGATCTAATATAATGAGCTTTGAGGATTTAAAAATAGGTGATGATCTAGATGGTATAGTAAGAAGTATCCTACCATTTGGTCTATTTATTGATCTTGGCGTTAAATATAACGGTTTATTACACATTTCTGAAACAGGACTACCAAGAGGAGCCAACCTACTTGATAAATTCACTGTAGGCGATAATTTGCATGTTTATGTTAAAGAAATAGATTATGATAAGCATAAATTAAGCTTATCTTTAAAAAATAATTAAAAAAGAGCGAATACTTTTGTATTCGCCCTTATTTTTTATTTACCATCTGGTCTTGTCCAAGATAATGTACCGTCAACCCAGCTTGTATATTCTGAATTCATTTCATAATCAAGAACTAAATTCTTATAATTATTAATCTTTGCTGTAATAATATTATTATCAAGCTTATATCCATCAATATCTAAATCACTGAAATTAATTTCTAATTTAGATAATAATAAATAATTTTGGAAATTATTTGAGATGTATTTATTAATAATTTCATCAGCCATCTTACCAATGATAGTAGAAATAGTACTATCTAATGAAGATTCTTGAGAATTAACCTTTTGTACATAATATACAAAGAATTGAGTTTGTGATGCAGTTTTTACATTTGCATTATAAACATCTGTATCAATATAATTTTCAATCTTATTACCATCATCATCCTTATAGCTTCTTAAGATTACCTTAACCTTATTAGAAGTATCTTTAACATATCTTAATGAATCAGGTCCATCATAAGAATTTAAAATTAATAAATGATAACCATATACAGTTTTACATAATGTATCAATTGTAATATCATCAGCTTGATCTTGTTCTGTTAATACTTCACCAATTTTCTTATCATCAGAATTATATTTTACAATGTAGAAAGCACCATTAGTGTATTCAGATGCAACATCTGTAATACCATAATCTGGATTATCTTCATCTGTATTAGCACAAGTCTTATATAAATCCTTTAAATAATTTTGGAATGGTACAACGAAATTAGATACACTTTCTTCAGTAATATCGTCAGAAGAAGCTAACTCTTCAGTTGTTAATAAGAAATTAAATGTATTAAATTCATCCCAAGATACATAATTACCTTTATCTTTTTCAAATAAGATTTCAGCACCCTTATTATAATTATCAATGATATATTTTAATACATTATGATAAGTATTCTCTTCATAATTATTATTAATATATATAGCTTCTTGATAAATTTCCTTTACTAAGGCAACAACATCTTGTTCAAATTTATCTTTAGCATCCTGATTCTTTAAAATGAATTGATCAGGATCATCAGGATTACCATCACCATCATCATCAATATTGATTAATAAATGGTCAACATCTAAAGAGAAGATATCATCATATTTAGTATTTGCAATCTTATATAAATTCTTTAAAATATCACCATTGAATGCATCAACATCAATTGAATAAGTATCATTACCATCACCATCTACTGATTGGAAAATCCACTCATTAAATGTATATTTAGTTGTATAAATATTTAATGCTGATTTTGCATCAAAATAATATTTTAATATATCTTCCTTATTTTCATATCCATATGAAGCAACTAAGAAATTCTTAACTCCTAAATAAGAAGGATATGTTGAATTATCTCCATCCTTGAATGTGTCAATTGCCTTATCAAGCGTTTCTTCATTATCATCATGATTATCTTCATCAATATAATAATTATCAACATATTCATCATAGAAAGAATAAGCATATTCTAATGTGAATCTATCAGGAATGATTGTTGCAGCATATTTCTTTGAAGCTTCTTTATAAAAATCAGCTACTGAATATGAAATATCATTAACAGTGAAGATATTTTCATCAGTTTCTTTAATTTTCTTATCTAATAGATCATATTCATCTTCATTTGCTGCTTCAAATTTAGTTTCAAATATAGGATCATAAATTTCTATATCTGCATCTTCAATTAATTTTTTATAATTTTTAGATACATAAGAAGAAGCATTTTCTTCAAGAAGCTTTTCTTTCATTTCGATGATTAATTCATCTTTTGTCTCATCATCTAAATCAGCCCAGCTAAGTTCTTTATTAATATCATCTTTATCATGATATAAATATTCTGTTTTATATCTATAAGCTAAAACATATTTATTGTTGATGTTTCTTGCTTCAGTTAAATATGTTCCATCCTCATCTAATACATCAATTGAAAATGAACTTATAATATCATTTGCTTCACTTAAGTCAGAGCCTAATTCAGTTACTTCAAAATTAAATGCATCATCATCAATTGAAACACTAGAACCAGTCTTATAGCTATAATAATTCTTATATAATTCTAAATATTGATTTAATGCTAAATTACTATCATCAACACTAATATCAGTACCTAAAGCTTCAATATATCTATCAGCTTCTCTACGGCTATTGAATTGAATTGCGATAATTTGATAATGACCATATGTTTTATATGTAGAATCATATTTATCCTTAAATGTATCATCCTTATATAAATAATTTGCATTCTTTGTTAAAGAATCTTCATCATTTTCACTTGGAATATATTCTTCATCTGCAATTTTATATAAACCTTTCATTGCAGATAAAGTTTCTGCTTGAGATAATAATGTTTTATCAACATCAGCTCTTAAAGCATCTAATACATTTTGATTAAATTGAATAATTTTACATCTAGGTCTTAATTTATATGCAGCATCTCCTTCAACTGAGTATGCTGTATTTCTATTTAATAAAGAAGAAGAAATAGTAGTACCTTCTTGAGCTTTATTATCTACAAATGTTTCAATCTTTTTATATACATCATCTTCAGAAAGCTTTGAAATTGCTTCAGGATCAGCTGAACCATAAACTGCTGCAGCTAATGCCTTATTAACATTTTCTAATAATTTAGCTCTTAATAATGAGTATTTATTTAAATCAATTGTAAATAATGGCTCATCATCCTCATCAACTACAAATTTATATGTATTTTCAAAGAACGATTTATCTTCAGCTGATAATGAATTATATTCATTTTCATAAAGAATAGTAATAGCCTTTAATTCATCTTTATAAATAGCTTTTTTAATATTATCTTCAACTAAAGAATAACCTTTATTTCTTAATAAATTATAATATTCACCAAGAGTAAATTTATTTTCACCAAGCTCAGCAATGCTGTTATCAAGCTTATCATATAATGCACCATAAGGTGTTACATCATTATGTGTTGTATTTTTGCTTGAGCATGAGATAAGTGCGATTGCGCTAAGTCCTACAAAACCAGGAACAAGGAGAATTTTCTTTAATTTCATTATTTGTCACCTTCATCCTTGCTTAAAATTTCATCAATTACATCATTTAAATTATCCCACCAACCAGGATATAAATCTGATGTATTAGTTTTATCTTCAACTAAATATGAATAGCTATCAGCTTGACGCTTTTGAATTTCAATAATATTAGCTAAATAACCATCATTTCCATTATAATCTTCATTAGCGAAATTTAATGCTTCATAAATTTCACCAGTTGTGTTAGTTTTAGCTTTAATAAATGATAATAAAATAATACGTTGAGTATCATTATTTTGATATCTTGTTAAAACAGGAGATAAGAAATTCTTTAATGCATCAGCTATCTTAGATGGAGATAATACTGATGAGCCATTGATAGTATAATCAATAGTATATAATTTAATTTGATTTAAATTTAATTTATCTTCTTCATTATATACATCAGAAATTCTTACGAAATTATCATTATAATTAAGTACTAAATCTGTGATTAATCTATAATCATCATCCTTTTCTTTAAATTCAGCAGATGCAGAAGAAGTACCTGAAGTTACTAATATTAAATTAAAGCCATCTTTTGTTGAAATAATATCATTATTATTACTATCAGCATATGAATCAATAGTTAATGGTTCAATATAAATTGATGGAACTGCATTATTGATGAAATATTGATAATTTTTAACAACATTATCTTCTTCATCTAAAGAGAAGCCTCTTGCATAATCATATAAGCGTTGTTTTAAATTGAAATCAATATCAGTAGTTGAATTTGTTGCAGAAACATCTTCACTCTTAACATTTAAACCAATCTTTTTATATTTAGCCCATTTATTTTCAGGAGATGCAAGGTTTTCTTTATAAATAACCTTTGCAGAACCATTTATTTCTTCAACGATTGTAGATAATAAATCTGAATGAGAAGTATTAGATGCAGATAATTCATTATATACATCATAAATTAATTTCTTACATACTTCTTTATATGTAACATTATCTAAAACATCGTCATCATCAATATCAAATTCTACAGTTTGATAAATCCAGTTATTTGTATCTTCAAGATCAATATCATCTGCTTTACTATCATCATCACCATCGAAGAATACTACAAGACGCTTGCCTGAAAGTGAGAAATAATTATCATATGCTAAATCAGTATAATGTTTAAAGAATTGTGCTAAAGTATCAGAAGAATAATCTGTTAATAATTTAGCTTGTGCAGATTGTAATACATAATGATTGTAAATAATATCATCAATATCTGCAGTATGGAAATAAAGCATTAAGAAATTATATTTACCTAAAGATGAAGGGTAGCCAGATGATTCTAAACCACCATTTGCAAATTGAGATAAAATAACATTTAAATATCTTTCATAAGAATCAACTTCATCTTTATCATTCTTAGTATCTTTATATGTTTTAGTATCCTTTACAATCTTTTTAACAATTAAATCAATTGCAGTAGTAATACCACTTGTACGTTCTAATTCATTATATGCACCAATTGTTTCAGTATCAGATCCTGGAACCTTGATTGCATTTTTATCCTTATTATCTTGATATATATTAAGGTTATATGTTTTACCATCATATTTGATAGTAGCTAAAATATTACTATTATCAGCTTTACCAATTGTATTAGAATAATCAGAATGATCTTTCTTATAACAAATTTCTAAAGCCTCATTATAGCATTTAACAGTTGTATCATCCTTTAAATCAGATAAATTATCACTGATAGTATTATCAGAAATTTGATCTGAAATTAATAAGCCTGTTAAATACTCAAATAAACCATCACTATCAGCTGGTGTATTTTCTTCAAGAAGAATATAGCTCATTACATCTGCAGCTGAGAAATCATTTTTATAATATTCTTCATATTTCTTAACATCTTCATCAATGATTTCATCAAAAGTATCTGCAAATTTATAAGTTAAGACATAACCTGCAGTTTCAGTTCTACCTGTAGAAGAATATCTTGTATCAAAAGAATCATAACCATTATCATCTTTTAATTTTAATGTTGAATAAACATAGCTTCTATAAGAATCACTGAATTTTTCTTTTAAGCCTTCTTTATCAAATTGTGTTTCTTCTGAATAATCTTCCTTTAATGTATCAACTGTTTGATTATAATATGTATTTGCATTAGATGCATAATCAGATATTAATCTATAAATGAAATGTCTAATATTATTAATTTCTTCAGGGAAATTAGTGTAATTAGTTGGAAGCTTTTCTCTATAACCACCATAAATGTAATTATATAATTGAACATATAATTCTAATACAGCCTTATCATCAATTTGAATTGCACCATTTTCTCTTGTTAATTTAGCATTTTCAAATTCAGAATAATATTTGCTGTAATTACGATAAGTCATCTTATCAGAACCATCAATATATGCTTCATAATCATCATCAGCATTATCTTTTAAGAAATAATAATTACCATTATAAATCTTGATACCAAATGCCTTCATAGTATCATTAAATTCTGATTCATCAGCAAATTTAATGATTAATACATTTACATCATATGTATTAATATATTCCTTTTGGAATCTGGAATTATAAGTAGAATCAGCAAATATACCATATTCATCATCATCGTCATCATCATCTACAAATTCAGAAATTGCTTTTTCAGTTTCTATTTCATAGAATGATAATTCTTTTGCATATTCGATATAATATTTTTCTTTTTCTTGTTCAACAATATCCATTACTGTATCTTGGAATAAATCATAATCCTTATCAATAAGATATTGTGTTGCAAGCTTTAATACATCACCATAATAGTCATTGTTTTTTGTCGTATTACGATGGTAAGAAAGGTACATATTATCTTGATATTTGTCAATACGTGTATTAATATCACTATCTTCATATTTGTCTAATTTGTCTGAATATGCTTTAAGATCAAATTGATAGTCCAAATTAAATACATCTTTAACTACTTGTCCTACAAGGCCTTTTTTATAAATGCCATGAAGCTTTTCAAAATCCTCTTCAGTTATTTCCTTATCAGAAGATTTTTTAACTTTATCATGTTCTTTATAATAATCAATATTTTCTTTTGAGAATGTAATTCTAGAAAGAGCATAATCTAATTCTTTTTTCTCATCAGATGAAAATTCATTATAATTCTTACTAAATGCAAGGTTTAAAAAGCCAACCTCCTCATTTAATACGATCTTAGTGATTTCTTCATCTAATAAATCAATAGTATTCCATTGAAGCTCATTCCAAAGCTCACCCTCGGTAACTTTATATTCATTATCACCTTCGCCAATTGACATGTAGACTTTATTTTTTTCAATCTTACCATATTCATTAACGGCACCAGAGCAAGATGATAATCCTATTGTTAAAAGTGCGGCACTTGCAAGGCCCATAGCAAGGCGCGCTTTTCTACCTTTAAACTTCATATTTGACTCCTTTGCTTAAAATAATAGCATTATATATAATACCATTTGTGAATGTGAAATTCAATTAAAAATATTATTTTATAATATCATTGTCACAACCTAGTATGATATAATATCATTTGGTGATTTTATGAAGGTTAAAATTTTTTCTTCTGGTTCAAAGGCAAATGTAACATTAATAGAAGGAGAAAATGAAAATATTTTAATAGATTTAGGTCTTTCAAGATTGCAAATAATTAAGAATTTAAAGGATGTTAATTTAACATTAAATGATATTGATGCAATCTTAATTACACATGAGCATTCAGACCATACCTTAAGCTTTAATATGTTTTTAAAAGAGAATATAAAAATGTATATGACTAAAGGTACTTTTAAAGGCATTTATGAGGGCTTGAAAAAGCAAAAAAGAGATAATAGTTCACTATTATCACTTATGGAAGAAAAATATAAGGATGGATCTATTGTTATTTTTGAGCATGATAATGATGGTTTTTATTATCTTGATTTCAATATAAATATGATGAATATTACACCTATTCCATGCTTCCATGATGCAAAAGAGCCATGTGGCTTTATTATGAAAGAAAATGATAAAAAATATGTTCATATTACTGATACAGGATATGTTCATCAAAATTTATTTGATTCAATATCTAATGCAGATGCATATTTACTTGAATCAAATCATGATACAGAAATATTAATGCATTCAGAAAGACCTTATGAATTAAAGATGAGAATATCATCTGAGCATGGTCATTTATCTAATGTAAATTCAATGGTTACATTAGCTAAAATAATTGGTCCTAAAACACATCTTGTAATGCATGCACATGTATCTGAGGAATGTAATTTATCAAATATCATTACAATTACAAGAGAAAAGGTATTTAATGAATATGGAATAGCTTGTGATGGTATAGATTTTGTAATACTTGCAGCAAGACCAACAGGAGAATTTAATATATGAAAATAAGTATCATTTCTGTAGGTTCAATTAAAGAAAAATATTTAAAGGATGCTATAGCGGAATATTCTAAAAGATTATCTAAATATACTAAGGTAGAATTTTTAAATGTTTCTGATGAGCAAATAGGTCAAAATGCATCTAAAAAGGAAGAAGAAATAATTAAAAATAAAGAAGGCGAAAAGCTTTTAAAAATTATACCTGAACAATCTTTTAAGATTGTTTTAGACCTTAAAGGAGAGATGTTATCATCACCTGAGCTTGCAAATAAAATTAAAGAAATTACTACTTATAAAAATTCACATCTATCATTTATTATTGGTGGCTCTTTAGGATTGTCTGATGATGTTTTAAAATTAGCAGATTATCATCTTTGTTTTTCAAAAATGACATTTCCTCATCAGCTAATGCAGGTAATATTATTAGAACAAATTTATAGGGCATTTAAAATAAATAATAATGAAATTTATCATAAATAATAGGTAGAATTTTATGAATCAAGAAATTGAAAGAAAAATAAAAGAAAATAAAGAAAAAATAGAAGAAATAAAAAGAAGACATAGTAATAAAAAATTAGTTTGGGGTATTTTATTAACGACATTAAGTGGCTTATTTTTTGCATTAATGGTTTATGTTTCTTCAAAGTCACTCGATCCTTTTTCAAGGGCTATTTTAGTATTTTTTTTATTTGTTTTAGCTTGTGCCCCATTACCTCCTGGTATTCTTTTATTAATTTTGGGAATAAAATCTATTAGAAGAATGGATGAAGAAATAGAAAGATTAGAAAAAGAAAATAGAAATTTAAAAAAACAGCTATAAGATTATATCTTACATAAAAAAGCACGATTTTTGTATTAATGCAACAATTCGTGCTTTTTTATATAGTTTAAATACTTTGTATTTGATTGACTATCGCATAATTTAGTGATAAAATTATCATATCTTATTGTGCGCTTTTTGCACATTATAAAAGAAGGAGATTTTAAAAATGGCTGATGTTAAAAGCTTACCATTAATTAATGAAGTGGTAAAAAAAGAAGAAAAGAAAATTAAAATTATGCAATTTGGTGAAGGAAACTTCCTTCGTGCATTCATTGATTGGATTGTAAATTCAACAAACAAGAGCACTGATTTTGGTGCAGGTGTTGTAGTTGTACAACCAATGCCTTTTGGTCGTGTAAAGGAATTAAATGAAGCAAATGGCTTATACACATTATATTTACAAGGCTTACAAAATGGAAAAGCAGAAAGAGTATCTGAAGTAATTAAATGTATTCAAGATGCTTTAAATCCATTTGAAGAATATGATAAATATTTAAATTATGCTTTATCTGATGATTTACAATTTGTTATTTCAAATACTACTGAAGCAGGTATCGCATATGATCCTAATGACACTGATTTTTCTAAGTGTCCAAATTCATATCCAGGAAAATTATTAGCATTCTTAAAGAAGAGATATGAAGCTGGTAAGAAGGGCTTATATATTATTCCATGTGAATTAATTGACCATAATGGTGCAACATTAAGAGAAGTATTAATTAAGCTTGCAAAGCATAATAATTTAGATGCTAAATTCATTAAATGGATTGAAACTGATAACAAGTTCTTCAACACTTTAGTTGATAGAATCGTTCCAGGCTATCCAAGAAATGATGCTGAAGCATTCCAACTTGACCTTGGATATCAAGATCAAAATATGGTTGTTGGTGAAATTTTCCACTTATGGTGTATTGATGCACAAACAGTTGAAGATAAAGCTGAAGCAAAGAAGAACTTAGAAGAATTAAAGAAAGCATTACCAACAGAAAAAGCTGGCTTAAATGTTTTATTTGTTGATTCTATCGTTCCTTATAAGCAAAGAAAGGTTAAGATCTTAAATGGTTCACATACAGCTTTAGTTCCTGTTTCTTATTTAGCAGGTATTGATACTGTAAGAGAAACTATTGAAGATGAACAACTTGGTAAATATGTAAAAGATTTCATCTTTAATGAAGTTATTCCTACAATTGATATTCCACATGATCAAATGGTTGCATATTCTAATTCAGTATTAGAAAGATATTTAAATCCATATGTTCGTCATGAATTAATGTCAATTGCATTAAATTCATGCTCTAAATTTAAAGAAAGAGATTTACCAACAGTATTACAATATATTGAAAGAACAGGCAAATTACCAGTTCATGGTTTATTCTCATTAGCAGCATTAATTTCATTCTACAAGGG
This sequence comes from Acholeplasmatales bacterium, assembly GCA_024681175.1. The sequence goes on along the minus strand of JAILBI010000274.1, from coordinate 6,278 downwards.
TGTAAGAGAAATTAATGGTACTCCAATCGCATTAAATGATGATCCTAAATTCATTGAATTTTTCAAGAATGAATGGGCTTCATATGATGGAACTAAGGATGGAGCAAGAAAGATTGTTAAGGATACATTAGGATTAAAGGATCATTGGGGACAAGATCTTAATAACATCCCTGGCGTTCAAGACTTTGTTACTGAAGCATTATATGCTCAACAAACAATGTCTATGAGAGATGCTATTAAAGCAATCATAAAATAAAATATTTATTTAGGAAGGTATTATTATGCAAGATTTTATTATCATACATAGTGATGATAATGTAATGGTTGTACTACATCCATTTAATAAAGGTGATGTTGTAAATGGCGTTACATTACTTGAAGATATCCCTCAAGCACACAAGGTTGCTTTAAGAGATATTAAAAAAGGCGAAGATATTATCAAATATGGTTTCCCTATTGGTCATGCAACATGTGATATAAAAAAAGGTGAACATGTTCACACAAATAATGTTGTAACAAATCTTGGTGACATTTTAGATTATAAATATCAGCCAAATTATCCAAAAGTACCAGGATATAAAACAGATAGAACTGTAGAGCTTTACAAGCGTTCATCAGGTGAATATGGTATCCGTAATGAATTATGGATCGTTCAAACTGTTGGATGTGTTTCAGGCATGGCAAGAGATATCATTGAAGAATTTAAGAAAAAATATGATACATCAAAAATTGATGGAATTTATACCTTCCAACATCCCTTTGGATGTTCACAAATGGGTGGAGATCTTGAATTTACAAGATTATTATTACAAGACATGGTAAAGCATCCAAATGCTGGTGGTGTCTTAGTATTAGGTCTTGGCTGTGAAGAAAACAGAATGGAAGAATTCAAAGCTACACTTGGTGATTATGATAAAAAGCGTACTCGCTTCCTTGTTTCTCAAGAAGTTGAAGATGAGGTTGAAGAAGGCGTTAAATTATTAAAAGAATTATATGACGAAATGAAGGATGATAAGAGAGAGACATGTCCTTTATCTTGTCTTAAAATTGGTCTTAAATGTGGTGGATCAGATGGTATGTCTGGTATCACTGCAAACCCATTACTTGGTAGATTATCTGATTTCTTATCATTGAATGATGGAACATCAGTTTTAGGTGAAGTACCTGAAATGTTTGGCGCAGAGCAATTATTAATGGCTCGTGCTAAGGATGAAAAAACATTTGAAGAAATTGTTAAATTAATTAATGATTTCAAAAATTATTTCAACAATCATCACCAAGTTATTTATGATAATCCATCACCAGGAAATAAAGCTGGTGGTATCACTACACTTGAGGATAAGAGCTTAGGCTGTGTACAAAAGGGTGGTGTATCAAAGGTTAATGGTGTTATTCCAATGGGTGGAAGAGTTAAAGAAAAAGGTCTTAACTTAATTACAACACCAGGAAATGACTTAGTTGCAGTAACAACTATTGCAGCAGCAGGATGCCAAATGGTGTTATTTACAACAGGAAGAGGTACTCCATTTGGAGGATTTGTTCCAACACTTAAGATTGCAACAAACACAGCACTTGCAACAAAGAAAGCTAATTGGATTGACTTTAATGCAGGTGATTTAGTAGATAAATATAATATGGATCAATTATTAGAAAACTTCATTGATCTTATTTGTGATGTTGCATCAGGCAAGAAACTTGCAAAGAATGAAGAAAATAACTTTAGAGAAATTTCCATCTTCAAAGATGGCGTAATAATGTAAAAATAAGGAGATATAAAAATGAAAGAATTCATGGACAAGGACTTCCTTTTAACAACTGAAACAGCAAAGAAGCTTTATCATGAGCATGCTGAAGGAATGCCTATTATTGATTACCATTGTCATCTTCAACCAAAAGAAATCGCTGAAGATAAGCATTTTAGAAACTTAGCTGAAGCTTGGTTAGGCGCAGGTGACCGTTATGGTGACCACTACAAGTGGAGAGCATTACGTGCAAGAGGCTACCAAGAAGATTCAATTTCTGGACCAGATGATGATTATAAGAAATATTTACAATTTGTTGAATCAATGCCATATTTTGTTGGAAATCCATTATATCATTGGTCACATCTTGAATTAAGAAGATATTTCGGTATCAACGAAGTTATCAATAAAGCAAATGCAAAGAAGATTTGGGATGAAGCTAATAAGAAGCTTGAAACTTTATCTGCAAGAGAAATGCTTTATAAATTTAATGTAGATACAGTATGTACTACAGATGATCCTATTGATGATCTTCATTATCATAAGCAAATGAATGAAGATAAGACATTAAAGGTTAAGGTTCGTCCAGCTTGGAGACCTGATAAGGCAATTAATGTTGAATTAAAGGGTGATTTATCTTTCAAGGTTTATATCAATAAGCTTGCAAAAGTTGTTGGATATGAAATTAAAGAATTAAAGGATTTAGAAAAAGCATTAGCTGAAAGATTAGAATTCTTCCATTCAATGGGTTCTCGTTTAGCTGACCATGCACTTGATGTTGTACATTATAAGGATGCTACATATGATGAAGCAAATGCAGTATTTAAAAAAGCAATGAAGGAAGAAGATATTTCTGATGTTGAACAAGATATTTATAAAGGATATATCTTAGTTTCATTAGGTAAGATGTATAAAGCCCATAATTGGGTTCAACAATATCATATTGGAGCTTTAAGAAATAATTCTAAATCTATGCTTCATAAGATTGGTCCAGATACAGGCTTTGATGCAATTGAAGACCAAAATTATATGGAAAAATTATCATTATTATTAGGTAAGTTAGATGAAATTGATGCTTTACCTAAGACAATTTTATATAACCTTAACCCAAGAGATAATTATGCATTAATGGTTCTTGCTGGATGCTTCCAACAAGAAGGCGTTAAGAATAGAGTTCAAGTTGGTACAGCTTGGTGGTTCTTAGATCAACAAGATGGTATGAGACAAAACATGGAAACTATGATGCAAGTTGCATTAATATCTCAAGCAGTAGGTATGTTAACAGATTCTAGATCTTTCTTAGCATATCCACGTCATGAATATTATAGAAGATTATTATGCCAAATGTTTGGTAAATTAGTTGAATCAGGTCAATATCCAGCATCTGAGCTTGATACTTTAGGCAAAATTGTAGAAGATATCTGCTACAACAACGCAAAAGAATATTTCGGATTCTAATAAATTAGGGGCAACAATAGTTGTCCCTTTTTTCTTTTTCATCTTGACTTTAATATAAATGTACATATGCGTATGGTAAGGCATCTGTTAAGCTTCCTGATGAAATAAAAGATTTAATAAAATAATATAGAATAATAAAACATTGGCCTAATGGTAATAGTTTGCCAATGTTTTTATTTTATTAATATGTTATAATCTTTTTAGGTGATAAATATGTATGAGAAAGAATTAGTACAATTATTAAAAGAAAAGAATTATCATATTTCTTTTGCTGAATCAATTACTGGTGGCTTATGTGCCTCAACATTAATTAATATTTCTGGCGCTTCTGATGTTATAAAGGAATCATTAATTGTTTATTCTAATGAAGCTAAAATTAAATATTTAAATGTTAATAATGAAACTATAAAAAAATATAATGTTGTTTCAAAAGAAGTTGCAGAAGAAATGGCTAATGGTCTTAGAAATACATCTGGAGCTGATATTTGTGTTGCAATTACAGGTGTTGCAGGACCAAATGATGTCGATGGTATAAAAGCGGGCACTGTATGCTTTGGATTTTATTTTAAGGATAAAATCATAACAGAAGAAGTTCATTTTGAGAATGAAGGAAGAAATATAGTTAGAGATAGAGCAAGAGATTATGCATTTAGAAGAGCTGTGGAGATGCTAAATGAATAAGAAATTGTTAATAATTAACATTATTAATTATATTCTTGATCTTTCATCAATAGGATTAATTATATTTTTTATAATATATTTTGGATTTAAAAATAAAAAATCATTTGATACATCATTATATACATTAATGGGATTTTCATTAATTAATGTATTAATGATAATGTTTAAATTATTAGTAGATAAAGAATATGAATTTAGTAAAAAAATAATAATTATTTTCGCAGGAATTTTATTTATTTCTGTAATATGTCATTATATTATTAAATATGTGGATTTAAATATAATCATTTATTGGATAATATTAATTTCATCAATTTTAATAATGATTGTTGGAATTTTGATTTTTTATCACATTAAAGGAAATAAGACAAAAGAAGCTTAAGCGTTCGAACTTAAGTTTTTTTTTCATAAAAAAAATTTATCGTTCATGCGACATTTATAAAAGTTTTTGTGTCACGTGATTTTTGTAAAAGAAAGCGTTTACATACTTGGCATGCTGTGTTATACTCGTGTTGTCTTAATTTTTATTCTATTTTAAATTGAAAGGAGAAAGAGAAAGTGAATTTAATTAAGAAAATTTTCGTTGGTGCAGCTAGTTTAGTTGCAGCAGTATGTCTTTTTTCTGCCGTAAACGCAAATGCTGCTTCATCTACTTCTTGGAATTTTAAAGATTCACAATTTAAAAATCTAGGAACAATCAAGTCAACAACAACTGTTGACAATTTAACTTTAACTGCAAATTCTTCAAAGACTATGCAAGTTAAATCAAATTCTGTAACAGTAGATAGCACAAGCTATACTTACTGCCTAGCACTTGGTGGAGGAGGAACTACAAGTTATCGTAGTGTTAAGGTTCCTGTTTCAGGAAAGTCAACTATTAAGGTTACTTTAAATGCATCTGCAGATAGAACTTTAGTTGTTGCAAATTCATCTGGTTCAAAATTAGGTAGTATTTCTGCATCTACATCAGCAGCTACTAAGAGCTACAATTATACTGGTGGAAGTGGTCATGTATTCTTATATTCATCAAATAGTAATATTAATCTATATAAGATTCAAGTAGATTCACAAGATGGTAGCTCAAGCTCATCAAGTTCTAGTAGTTCAAGCAGCTCAAGCTCATCAAGCTCTGGTAGCTCAACTACAACAACTGTTTCTGGTAAGAGTGTTATTATGAATGGCACTAAGTACTCAAATATTCAATCAGCATTAAATGCAGCTAAAAATTCAGGCAATTACACAATTAAGCTTGGTGAAGGCACTTATAATGAATGTCTTTATTATAATGGTAAGGGTACAGTGAAAATTCAAGGTCAAACATCATCTTCATATGGTTCTAAAGTAGTTATTTCTGCAGCAAATTCACAAACTTTAAAGAAGTTAACACAAGCAAATACAACTCAAAAAGCAAGATGCTTATTTGAATTTGAAGGCTCTGGTAATCTTATACTAGAAAATATCACTTTACAAAACACATTTGTACGTCCATCTTCAACTGCAACAGAAACACAAGCAGAAGCAATTGGATTTGATTCAACAGGTACATTATCAGCTTATAATTGTTCTTTCAAATCTCATCAAGATACAATTAGAACAAGCAGCAAGTGCTGGTTCTATAAGTGTTATGTTGAAGGTGATGTAGATTTCATTTGGTCAGAAAGAACTGGTCGTGTAGCTTTATTTGAAAATTGCAAGATTAAGTCTATTTATGATTCAAATACTTCATATCATCAATCATATATTTGCGCTCCAAGAATGGATGTTACATCATCAGTTTCAAAGGGTGTTGTATTCTTAAATTGTTCTATTGAAGCAGATAGTAAAAATCAAACATATCTTGCTCGTACACCTTGGTCTTCAGGATATTATAATCAAGTAGCTTATATTAATTGCTCTGTGTCAAACATCAAGAATGTTTGGTATAATTCACAAATTTCAACTAAATATGATGTAACAGATATCGGTTGGAAAATGGATTCAAAGACAGCTTCTAATTTAGGCGTATCTGGCAAGTCATATATTATGAGTGATTCAAAGAAATCTTCTGAATATGGCGATAGAACTAAGATTATGAATAGATATTTTGATACTAATTCAAAATCTTATAAGAGTGAATCAAATGGCTGGGATTTAAATAGCTTTGCTTCAAATGCTGGATGGATTTCAGGTGGTTCATCATCTTCAGGAAGCTCTTCAAGTAGTTCATCATCATCTTCAGGAAGCTCTTCAAGTAGTTCATCATCAAGTTCATCAAGCTCAACATCTGGAAAGACTATTACTGTTAAAAATGGTGGAACATCTTTATCAAGTGCTATTTCACAAGCTAAATCTGGATACACTATTATAATTGATGGTACAGTTAAATCTGGCGCAATTAAGGTTCCTTCAGGAGTTAAC
>JAILBI010000271.1 GCA_024681175.1 Acholeplasmatales bacterium | reverse complement strand
TCCTAGTGGACATTTTTTTAATTTTAGGAGGAAATATATGGAATACATTAAAAAAATTAGAGAAAAAACACCATTAATTCATTTTATTACAAATTATGTTACAGTTAATGATGTTGCAAACGCAACACTTGCAATTGGTGCATCACCAATAATGACTGATGAAATTAATGATGCTGTTGATATGCAAAATATTTGTGACGCACTTGTAATAAATATTGGTACATTAAACGAAAGAACAGTAAAAACAATGATTGCTGCTGGTAAAAAAGCAAATGAGCTAGGTCACGTTGTCGTTTTAGATCCATGTGGAGTAGGTGCTACACCATATAGAAATGAAGTTATTAATAAATTGTTAGAAGAAGTTAAATTTGATTGTATTAAAGGAAATATTTCGGAAATTAAAGCAATGGCAAATGTTTCTTCAAAAACAAATGGTGTAGATGCTTGTGAAGCTGATAAAACTACAAGAGAAAATATGCATGATGTTTTTAAATTTGCAAAAGAATTATCTAAAAAGACTGGTGCAGTTATTGCAATTACAGGTCCTATTGATGTTATTGCAGATGACAAATTTGCATATATTTCTGATAATGGCTGTAAAGAAATGAGAAATATTACAGGTACAGGCTGTATGACTGCAGGTATTATTGCAGCTTCCTTAGTTGCAAATAAAGAAGATAAATTAAAAGCTTCTTGTGCAGGTGTAATTATTTTAGGTCTTGCTGGAGAGCTTGCAAATAGCTATGCAAAAGGTACAGGCACACTTCATATTGGCTTAATTGATGAATTATCAAATATGAATGATAAGATATTAGAAGAGGGTGCGAAAATTGAAAGATTTGAAATCTAGTCTTTTATTATATGCAGTAACAGATAGATATTGGCTTAATGGAAGAAAGCTTAAGGATGATGTAGAAAAAGCCATTTTAGGTGGCGCTACAATGATTCAATTAAGAGAAAAGAATTTATCAATTGATGAATTTGTAAAAGAAGCATTAGAAATTAAAGAGGTTTGTAAAAAATATGATATTCCTTTAATCATTAATGATTCTCTTGAAGTCTTTTTAAAAGTTGATGCAGATGGAATTCATGTTGGCCAAAATGATTTACCTGCAAATATAGTAAGAGAAAAAATAGGTCCTAATAAGATACTTGGTGTTTCTGCAGAAACAGTTGAAGAAGCAATTCTTGCTGAAAAAATGGGTGCTGATTATTTAGGTGTTGGTACAATCTTTTCAACTAGCACAAAGCTTGATGCAATAAATGTATCAAAAGAAGAATTAGCAAGAATTTGCTATAATGTAAATATCCCTGTTGTTGCAATAGGTGGTATTACCCTAGATAATATTAAAGAATTAAAAAATACTATGATATCTGGTATATCAGTAGTTTCTGCAATATTTAAAGAAAAAGATATAACACTTGCAACAAATAATTTATTAAAAGAAGTAAATAAATTATTTTTTAATCCTGACAATTATAAATTATTTATTGTTGATTATGATGGCACATTATTAAATTCATTACCTATGTGGGATGATATTGCATCAAGATATGTAAAATCAAAGAACATAGAGCCAGAAAAGGATTTAGATAAAATTGTTAAGCTTCAAACAAATGATGAAACTGCAGTATATTTATCAAAAAAACATTTTAATAATATAGATCCTAAAAAATTAATTATTGATATTGATTCTTTTATTGAAAAAGAATATTTAAATATCAAAATTAATAAAGGTGCGAAAGAATTATTAAATAATATTAAAGATAAAGGTAAGGTAGTATTATTTAGTGCAACATCAAAATCATTGATTGAAAAATCATTAAAAATAAATAATATAGATAATATATTTATGAATTTATATACATCTACTAATTTTAATTATACTAAAACTGATGGGACAGGCTTCTTAAAGGTTTTAGAAAATGAAGGCTATAAATTAGAAGATACAATAGTAATAGAAGATGCAACACATGCAATCCTTGGTGCTAAAAGTAAAGGATTTAATGTTTTATCTATTGCCACATATAAAAATATTAAAGATATAAATAAAATATTAAATAATTCAGATTATATGATTAAAATGGAGGTATAAGATGAAGGTAGTTTTATCAATTGCTGGATCTGATTCATCAGGTGGTGCAGGTATTCAAGCGGATATTAAAACAATTATTGCAAACGGCTGCTTTGCTGAAACTGCAATTACAGCTTTAACTGCCCAAAATACACAAGGCGTAAGAGATATATTAAATGTCACACCAGAATTTTTAGAAAATGAGCTTGATGCAATATTTGAAGATATTAGACCTGATGCAATTAAAATAGGTATGGTATCAGATAAAAATTTAATTAAATCTATTGTTAAAAAATTAAAACAATATAATGCAAAAAATATAGTTGTAGATCCTGTTATGGTTGCAACCTCAGGTTCAAAGCTTTTAAGTGATGATGCAATTAATACCCTAATTAATGAATTAATACCTCTTGCAGATATTATTACCCCAAATATACCTGAAGCAGAGGTTTTATCAGGTATAAAAATTAATAATGTTAGTGATATGGAGCGTGCTATTAAAATAATAGCTAAATTAGGCTCTAAATCAGTATTATTAAAAGGTGGACACATGATTAATGATGCTAATGATTTATTATTTAATAATAATGAATTAGTATGGATTAATGGAAAAAGAATAAATAATAATAATACCCATGGTACAGGATGCACATTATCAAGTGCTATTGCTTCAAATCTTGCAAAAGGATATGATATGGAAAATGCAATTAAGCGTTCTAAATATTATTTATCTAAATGCTTATCACAAATGCTAGATTTAGGAAAAGGTAGTGGTCCTATGGATCATGGATGGAATTTTAAGGAGATTAATATAAATGACTGATTACATGAATAAAATTATTAATGATTCACTTCCTATCTGGGAGGAATGTATTAAAACACCTTTTGTACAAGGATTAATTAAAGGTACTTTAACTGATGAACAAATAACTAAATATATTGTAGAAGATACAAGATATTTATTAAATTATGCAAAATGCTATGCATTTTTAATTACTAAATGTAATACATTAGAAGAAATAAGAATGTTTTATGATATATTATCTTTTGTTAAGGAAGGAGAAACATCTGTAAGAAGAGCCTTTATAGCTGAACATGGCTTAAAAGATTATGATGTTGAAACATCAATCCCAGATAAAGAAAATCAAATATATATTGATTCAATGATGAATTGGTGTCACAATGGCTCAATTGTAGAAGGAACAATGTCAATATTACCTTGTATGCTTTCATATGGCTATATTTTTAATAAGCTATATAAAGAAAATCCTAATATGCTAAATAATAATCCATTTAAGGATATATTAGCCGCATATATAGGAGAAGAGATGGAAACTTGGTGCAAGGAATGGTCAAATTTCGCAAATATTTTAATGAATAAATATCCAAATTCATTTGAAAAATGCTTAACAATCTTTAGATTTTCATCATTAAGAGAATTAGAATTTTGGAAAATGAGCTACAATAATAAATTAGAATTTAAATATTAAAATAAAATCGGAACTATTATATTGATATGATATCTCCAAAGTAGACAAATAAAATAATTAAAAGAGAAAAAGCTATAGATAAAATGGTAAAAATATCTGATGATATGATGTATCAAAATAAGAAAGAATGTTATGAAAATAAAAATAAGACTGTAAATTAATACAGTCTTATTTTTTTAATTCCTTTTTATTTTCATACATTAATGAATCTGCACGCTTTAATACTTCACTTATAGTATTATCAGCATC
>JAILBI010000251.1 GCA_024681175.1 Acholeplasmatales bacterium | reverse complement strand
TAGGATACATTCTTCCTTCATTATCTATCTTAGTATAGATATTTAATTCTTTAAAAACATTAAATAATTCGTCTTTATGCTTATTAATTAAATAGCTTGCAATCTTATTATTATGGTAATATTTTTTATCTAAATTTATATTAGATATATTACATTTACCATTACCAGAGGCAAGGATTTTTCTTCCTATTCTACCACTATCAAAAATAGTATATTTAATTTTATTTCTCTCTAATAAATTAGCTAAAAATAAACCAGAAGCGCCAGCTCCAATAATCGCAATCTTCATAATAATCACCATTTCGATTATAACATAAATATATTATTTATAATATATAAATAGATTAAACAGATATAAATAATAACTCATTCAAAAACTCATCATGAAACAATTTACAATGAATAATTTATAATGTATAATATATGTGTCGAAAGACAAATGAGCTGAATAAAGTGAAAAGGGGATGCAGCAACATCCCCTTTTCGCATTTTTAGATACAAACGAGCTGAATAGCAATATGCATTCTAGACTACATATTACCTCAAAGAGATTCGGGCCCGATCTAGTCATCTACTAACTATTTTTTAATAGTTAATAGAATACAAGTTATCATAACAAGTATAATAACAAGAATAACTAGATATTCCATGACTAACCTCCACTTACACAGCCGTCATACCTAACTTCTGTGAAAGTCTCATTTGATCCTCCGATGCAGCACATATTGTGCCGAAATAAGTATATAATAATGTTATTTTATATGCAAATTGACTACTCTTTAAGCACCAATTTTTTTGAGAAAATTCATAAATAAATATAGCATTTAATTAAAATTAGTAGTTAAAAAATGTTGTTTTTTTATAAAAAAATCTTCAAAACATAGGGTAAAACATTTTCATAAAAAAAATATAATTAACAAAAGAAAACACACCGATTTTACTCGGTGTGTATTTTTTAGAATTAACGATTCATATTTAATTCTTTTTCGATGTTATACATTCTCTTCTTATACTTTTCAATCTTATCTTCGATTGGGTTAAGACGAGATGCTAACTCTCTCTTCTTTGTAACGATTTGCTTACGAGTCTTATTTAATTGATCCATATAAGCAGCACGTTCCTTGTTAGAATAAACTGGGTTATCCTTTAATACTTGAAGACGAATTGCCTCTTCCTCAAGCTTCTTTAATTCATTTAATTCTGGCATCTTTAATTTAGAATTTTCAAGTTCGAAAATTTCATGGTCTAACTTAGAATGCTCATCAAGTAATTGTTTCTTTTCTTCTTGATGCTCTTCCCAATACTTTTCGTTCTTAATCTTCTGTTCAACACGGTCACGCTTACGAATATCTACGAACTTATCATCAAGTTTCTTCTTTTCTGCTTTAATAGCTTCAAGACGTTGATTACGTTCTGACATTGAACATTCAAGACCAACCTTTGTCTTACCATTCTTAGTAATGTAACCCTTGTTACGGATGATAGATTCATGCATCTTAACTACACTTGATAGGATTGCAGTAACTGTACCATGTCTCTTAGCAAGGTCAATTAAATAATCCCAACAATAGATACAGATGTCTTGAGTTTCAACATATTTCTTATATGCTTCAACTGTTTGAGTCTCTTTCTTCTTTCCATAATCTTGGATTGCTTGCTTACTAACCTTTGTAACTACGGCTGAAATATTTGATGCAAGTTTATCTTCATAAGTTGCAATATCTACACCAAATGTTTGGTTAGCTAATCTCATCATAGGATCAGCTTGATTGATAACTTCCTTAACTTCTTCAAAATTCTTTGTAGTTGGGTCTTTTGCAAAATTGATACATCCCTTTAATACGAAAGCAACCATGATATCAATTAAGTTTGTTCTTACTGTAAATTGATAATCGTCGAATTCATCCTTATCTGATCTTTGTAGACATGTATTCCAGCAGTTGATAGCTTCCTTAAAACGGAAATTCTGTGGATTAGATTGTCTAGCAGCACAGTTACCTTTCATTAGCCATGCATCTGTATTATTGGCATCGATTTCAATAACACGGTTTGCATAATTTTCTGCATCAATATAATTTTCTGAATCATATGCATTCTCTGATAGAATGAATAGATTTTCAATCATTTGTGCAGTACCTACGTTAGCACTTGTATCAAGGTTTCTAACAACCTTCTTTTGTGCAGGTGCGGCTGCTGGTCTAGCTACTACTGTTGTAGGCTTAACAACAACCTTCTTGATAACTGTTGTTTGACCAGGTTTTCCTGGTGTGGCAGGTGTAGGAGCGACTGGCTTCTTAAATTGAGATACAATCTTCTTTGCAGCTCCTGAATCAGTTTCTTTTGTAGCGGCAGGTTTAGCAACGATAACCTTCTTAACTACTGTAGGACCAGCCTTTGGCATAGCTACTTGGCTTCCAACTGGTTCATCATCTTCTGGTGCTTCATTTACTGTTGCGCGTTGACGTGGGGCATCTGAAACTTCCCTAAATAATGTTTTGGCTTGTTCAATAGTGTACTTTGCACCACAAACCTGACATTCAAACATTCCTTCTACCTTGACGAAATCAGATTCTCCACATAAATCACATACTATTTTCTTCATGTGTTTTCTCCTTTTCAATTTTCTTATTTGCCTAACCCTGTAG
>JAILBI010000110.1 GCA_024681175.1 Acholeplasmatales bacterium | reverse complement strand
AAAACATATCTCATTGCTGACGGAGAGTATTTTTGGTATTTAATATAACTTTAATGTTGTGTTATTGTATTGTTATATATTCTATGATTAATTTATGATATAATTTTTTTAGAGATGGGAGATGCTTTTATGCCTTTTGATTTTAAAAAAGAATATAAAGACTTTTATATACCAAAGAATAAACCAAGTATTATAGAAATACCTAAGATGAATTTTATTGCAGTTAAAGGAAAAGGTAATCCAAATGAAGAAAACGGTGATTATCAAAATACTATTGGATTATTATATGGAATAGCTTATACAATCAAAATGAGTTATAAAGGAACACATAAAATAGAAGGATTTTTTGAATATGTTGTTCCACCTCTTGAAGGATTTTGGTGGCAAGATGGTATAGATGGAATGGACTATGACCAAAAGGATAAACTTAATTATATTTCTTTAATTAGGCTTCCTGACTTTGTTAACAAAGATGATTTTGAATGGGCTATTACAGAAGCAACTAAAAAGAAAAAAATGGATTTTTCTAGAGTTGAATTTTTAACTTATGATGAAGGATTATGTGTTCAATGTATGCATAATGGATCATACGATGAAGAACCAATAACAGTAGAAGCAATGCATAAATATATGCAAGAAAATGGATATCAATTAGATATATCTGATAAAAGATATCATCATGAGATTTATTTAAGTGATCCAAGAAAGTGTGATTCTAGTAAGTTGAAAACAGTAATAAGACATCCGATAAAGAAGATAAATTAATAGTTGTAAATAAAGTAGAGGTTATGTTTTATAAAAAGCTAGGATTATCTTTTGATAAAGAGCTTGAAACTGAAGATGAAAAACAAATGTTTGATACTTTTGATTCAATATATGTTGAATGTGTTGCTCATTTGATAAGGAAACAAATCTAACAATTAAACTTGATATTTAGGCTTAAATTTGCCTATTTTGATGTGAAAAATGGACCTTAAGGTATAAAAACTTAAGGTTTTTTTCTTCATAAATCACTTTCCATAAGTGATAATTTTTGATGCTTGAATACTAAAAAGTATCATAATTGATTACTTTGTACTTGTAATATAAGTACCATAGCATTTTCAATTATTGATAAATTGCGTATTATATGAAAATTCAGCTCTAATTCCTAAAAATACTAAAAATAGTAGAATTAGGAATTGAAAATATATATTGAAAAAATATCGGTTTACCGATATAATATTATTAGGATGTGATAACATATGACATTTTCAGATTTATTGATCAATAATAATTTAACAGTATATAAATTATCAAAAGATTCAGGTGTGCCTAAAACTACTATTTTTGATATTTCATCAGGTAAATCAAATATTTTAGATTGCAGCGGTAGAAACTTACTTAAATTATCTAAGTGTTTAGGTGTATCTATTGAGGATTTATTAAATCTAGATCAAGAATTATATAATCCTGCATATGATAAAAATATACCTGCATTTTTAGCAGAGTCTATTGATAATATAAAAAAAGCTAAAAAGAAAAAAAGCAGTTTACTTGATTGTTATTTAGATGAAACAAATAGTAGCATCAATGTTTGTGAGATTGAAAACCTTATTTCTAAAGAACAAGCAGATTATTTAAGAAAAAAATATTTATAGGAGGGGAAAAATGAAATTAATGGATTTTACATCTTTACCTATAAGAAAGAAATCTTATGGTGGAGCAAATGGAAATAAAATAAGTGTTGTAATTAATGATGAATTATATATGCTTAAATTACCATCACATGCACCTAAAAATCCAAACCTATCTTATGCTAATTCTTGTGTATCTGAATATTTGGGATCACATATTTTTAATATGCTTGGTGTAGTTGCACAAGAAACTGTATTAGGAATTTTTAATTATAATGATAGAGAAAGAATTTCGGTTGCTTGTAAAGATTTTGAAAAGAATGGATATACATTGAAAGACTTCGCTTCTGTTAAAAATCAAATCATTGACTCTAATTCAAATGGTTATGGAACTGAATTATTAGATATATTAGAAACAATACAAAAACAGCAATTGGTAGACCAAGTTGAATTATCAAATCATTTTTGGAATATGTTTGTAATAGATGCATTAATTGGAAACTGGGATAGACATAATGGTAATTGGGGATTTTTATATAACCAAGAAACAGATGATATTAAACTTGCACCCATATTTGATTGCGGTTCGTGTTTATTTCCACAAATTGATGAAGATGCAATTATTAAATGTTTAAAAGATAAAACTGAAATGAATGCTAGAATATATGATTTTCCAACATCAGCAATACTTTTAAATGGAAAAAGAATAAACTATTATAAATTTATTAAGTCACATGAATATGAAGAATGTGATAAAGCAATTACTATAATTAAAGAAAGAATAGATTTAGATAGAATCAATTTTTTAATTGATGAATTAGATTGTATTAGCGATAATCATAAATTATTTTTAAAGAATATAATAAAAAGAAGATATGAAGAATTATTCTTAATGTAGAGGAGATGAATTATATGTTTTATGATACTACTAAAGCAGATTGAAAATTATTTCAAGAAAAATTACCTATTTGGCAAGAAAAATTCATGAAGAAATTAAATAATGAATATATTAAATTATTAACTGAAGCAAAAGATGATTCTGAAAAATTTTGGGAATTAGAAAAAAGAATAAAAACTGATAGAAGGAAAAAGGGAGTTATATGTGAAATGAGAAAGAGTATTATGGTGGATAATATTATTTCTCTTATTAATGAAGATGCTATAACATTGGATGATTTATCAGATTTTAGTAATGAATTAAAGGAATATGTCTCTTTTTTATTGAAATATAGAAATTTAGAAGAAGAATAAAATGGGATTAATAGATTTAGCTAGTAGTAATTCTTTATGGAGTTCTAATTATTTTTTAAATGAAATTAATTTTAAGTAGAAAAGGATTTGATTCTGGATATGGTGGTATATAATTGATATGAAAGAATTAGATTTATATGAAGGATTCGAAGAATATGATGAGTATGACTTCATTGCTGTAGACGAAAATAATAATGTTTTATATTTCATTAAAGCATGGGAAGGCTTCGTTGATGAAATCTTTAGAGAACCTGATTTATCTGTAAAAGGATGGACTGGTTTTACAAAGCTATATCAAGAAGGAATACTAGATGATTCATATACTAGAAATAATCCTTATATAGTAGAAAATGTTACTGAATTTTATAATGATTTATTAAATTATAAAGAT
>JAILBI010000090.1 GCA_024681175.1 Acholeplasmatales bacterium | reverse complement strand
TACCTACAAATAGATAATTACCTTCAAATATTGTAGCTGTATAAAAGCCTGCCATAATTAAGAACATATATAATAAATTCTTAATAAATTTAACTTTAAATTTCTTAATGAAATATATCATAGATGATATATACCATATTGTTAATACTATTACAGATGCAATAGATAATGATATAGTGTTTTTAAATATTAAATATGCAACTATATTTGCAACAATAGATAATCCTAAAATAGCTAAGCTTAAGACAAAGAATATAAAATTCTTACCTATAACCTTGTAATAATTATGCATTACAGCTGTTGTAGCTGTAGATGCAATTAATCCTGGTAATACTACTCTAAATATAATTAATGAATCATTATATTTATCTATCTTCCAATTAACAAACCATGCAAAGATAAAATATGCTAATAATGATGCACCCATAATAATTGTAATAATAGTAATTAAGAATGAGAAATTCTTAGTTAATGTATCCTTAGTAGTTCTTTTCATTGCAGGATATATTACAGTTGAAATGGCTGATGTTGCCATTGTAATAACTGTAATCATATTATATGCAAATGCATATATTGCATATGTTTCTCTATCAAATAATATAGATACAAATTGTGAATCTATATTCATTATTAATGTTGTTGCAATATTTGCAATCATTAAGGGAGCGCCTATTTTTAAGAAATGGAGAATATTTTTCTTCTCATCCTTCCATTTAGCACTCTTACCAATAACTAAATCCTTATATGTCCATAAATACCATAGCATTAATAATACAAATATTCCTGTACGCATTAATGTATAAGGCTTATAATCAAAATCCCAATTTGCAAATTTTTGCATTAAAAATAAAAATACTATTATTAAGCCCATACATAAAGATTTAATGAAATTCCTTACCGCAAGCTCAGTAAATCTTTGTGTTATTTGAGATATAACCTGGAAATAATAAGTTATATTATATGCGAATATAAATAATGATAAGCATAAGAATATAAATCTATAATCTGATTTTAATAAGAAGAAACAAATAAGTGCCATTATGGCAGTTATTGTTGCTTGAAATACTAAAAAGAATTTAGTATAAAATCTAAATTTAGATTTATCAAGCTCATCATAATTCTTACCACCATAATATAGATATATTCCATCCATAATACCTAATTGTAATAAATCTACATATGTGCAATATAATGAAAATATTTTGTAATTACCATAGTCCTCAACACCAATCATTTTTGGTAAAACGAATGATGTTAAAACACCAGATAATATTACACATAAATTACTAATAACTATTTTTAAAATATCTTTAATAGTTCTTTTAGTCTTTTTAGATACATCATTATTGGTAGTACCATCACTATTTAATTTTTCATCTATCAAATCATCTTCTTCTAATTCTTCGATATCTATTTCTTCATTTTCTAAAATAGGCATAATACCACCAAAAATTAATTATTCTTCCTTCATCCAAGCATCAAAGCCATGTATTACACGTTTATTTTCAGGAGGAAGCTCCATATAATTACCATAGCTTTGTTTTAATAATTTATCATATTCCTTAGGAACAGGCATCATAACACCTTCAAATGGAAGTGTTGTATCACCTTCAAAATCACTACGAAGGAATCTTTCCTTTGCGCCTGCACCCCAATCAATAAAGCCTACATCAGGTGTATTTTCATTCATATATTTTTTAGAAATCTTAATAACCTTCTTTGTATAATGACGAATAGGAATAAAGCATAAAAGACATTTTATAATCATTTTAATTACATATCTAAATCTAGAATTAACATTCTTTTGACATAGCTTAGCGATCATAATAGATCTTAATCTTTTACCTTGATTTAATTCTTTATTACTTTTTGATACATTATCTAATGGAAAAACATCAATCCATATATGATGTAGCCCTGGCTCATCATATGTTTTCGCAACAGTATTTGTATCATATACCTTACCAAAAGGCCAAATGTTTCCATCTACCTCATATGATGAAAATATTATATGATCATTAATTTTATTATTATCTTTCATTAATGATATTAATTTTTCATAATCTTTTCTTGGCATAGTTACATCAATATCATCATCCCAAGGAATGAATCCTTGATGTCTTACCGCACCAAGTAATGTACCAAATATTAAATAAAATTTTAAATTATTTTTATCACAAAAATCTTTAAAATTTAATAATATATTAAACATTATTTTTTTCTTTTCATCTAATGTTAATAATTTCTTATCTTTAAGCTCGTTCATAATAATCTCCAAAGAAAATAATATGTCATTTTATTATATTACAAAATAGATTAAATTGACACATTTTATTAATAAAATGGGTCAAAATAAAATATGGGGGTAACCCCATATTTATTAATCTAAGCTAAATTCTTTATTAAATACTTCTTTATATTTTTCTCTTGCGTCCTTATTAGCTTTAAGCTCCTTACTCTTAGCTGCGATAAGTTCTCCTTCTTCAGCCTTTATACGCATCTCATCATTATCTTTAAATACATCTGTTTTAGCATAAGGATATTTTCTAACTAAATTATTCATTGTTTGAGCAAGATTATTTTTCATTTGCATATATGCACGTTGTACATCATTGAAATCTTTTTCTTCAATGAAAGGAGCTTCAAATCCTTTTTTAGACTCTTCTAATAATAATTTAAATGCATCTAAATTATTTTCATTATAAAGCTTTCTTAATGTTTGGAAAATATCTTTCATTTCAGCATTTCTATTAATTGTAACAATTGGATGATAATTTAATGCAAAATCGTGGAATACCTTTTCCATTTCTTTTTTTCTTTCATCTGTTTCTTTATCATAATTTCCAATTATTAATTTAGCATATTCATGCTTATCTTCTTCACGCTTAATTTGAACTTCAATTTCTTTTTTATATTTTTCAATTTCATCCTTAACCTTAATTGCAGGAATTGATAAGCAATTTGCGATTAATTGAGTTTCGGCATGAATTTGAGCTACTTCCTTTAAATAATCATAAAAATAAGTATTATATTTTAAATCAGCTAAAAAGCCATTTTTTAAAAACCATTCATAACGATATATGAAATCTCCAAATTCTTTTTTCATTAAATCGAATTCTTCTCTATTCATAAATACCTCCAAATAAATAGACATTTAATTTATTATACACAAATAATTATAAAAATTATATGATAAATTATTCAAAATTTAAATTTTTATATCCATATAATGTTATACAAGGATTATTCTTGCTTGGTAACAACATAATTATATAAATTAAGAATGGCGCTATTATTTGATTATGTATAACATTATCAACTAATCCATGACCTAATAAATATATAAATGACATCATTACAAAATATGAAAACAATGATTTATTATTATAAATCCTAAATGATACAGCCATAATAAATATCATTAAAGCTAATAATCCTATCATACCTGTATCTGATGCAGCCTGATAAAATAAATTATGATAATTATATACAGCTCCACCTTCAGCATCAATTAATTGATAATGGCTAGTTCCAGCACCAGAGCCTAATAATGGATATCTATAAAATGTTTCATGAGCTTTATCATATAAATAATCTCTACCATTTAAATCTAAATCGATTTTCTTCATTAATACTAAGACTAAAGCAAATATTAAGCAAACACCTAGGAATGCAGTAAATATTATATTTAATTTAAATACATATTTTTCTTTAAAATAATTATTTATAATTACATAACCAAATATTACTACTGCAGCAGCAAGGCCTATCCAAGATGCTCTACAAGTAGATAATATAAATATTATTAATGCCATAACAATGGCAATAAATGAAAAGATTTTAATAATCTTGTCCTTTGTTTTTAATGCTAAATATATAACCATTGATAATGATATCATTGTAAGACCTACAAAATGATTACATATTTCCCAGAATAAGCTTACTTCCTTTTTAGATATAGCTTCCTTTAAATTATCTATAAAGCTATCAAATAATATATAGCTTTTTTGAGTATAAATATAATGATTATCAGATGATA
>JAILBI010000071.1 GCA_024681175.1 Acholeplasmatales bacterium | reverse complement strand
ATCAAATAATAAAATATCATTAAATCCTTTGATACTGTTAAGGTAACAATAAAAAATATTATTGTTGTAATAGAGATAATAAATCTAATTACTGAAATAATATTAGTAATATTTTTATATTTATTTATTTTTTCATCTACTTCTGAAATATTTTTAAATTCTAACATCTTCCAACCTTCAAAAAGGGGTGAATAGTCACCCCTTTAATTATTTCTTTAAATCAATCTTTTCTACATGCCAAATGTCTTCATTATATTGCTTCATTGTTCTATCAGTTGTGAAATAGCCTGACATTGCAGTATTAGTAATACACATGCTTAACCATTTAGCTTTATCTTTATATAATTCATTAATTCTTTCTTGAGCCATTGCATATGAAGCAAAGTCTTTTAATACGAAATAATTATCATTATTTAAAAGATTATTTCTAATTGCCATAAATTCATTTTTATCAACATTTTCAAAGAAACCATTTGTTAATTGATCAATTACTTCATGAATATATGGGTCATTTTCATATATTTCTCTTGGGTTATAATTACCATTTTTGTAGTAGCCTACAACTTCTTCTGCAGTCATACCAAAAATTACAATATTATCATCACCAACGAAATCCTTAATTTCAACATTTGCACCATCAAGTGTACCAATTGTTACAGCACCATTCATCATAAATTTCATATTTGAAGTTCCTGATGCTTCCTTTGATGCAGTTGAAATTTGTTCAGATACATCTGCTGCTGGAATAATTGTTTCAGCATATGTAACGTTATAATTGATAACAAATACAACCTTTAATAAATTATTTGTTTCAGGATCATTATTAACCTTATCTGCAATAGTATTAATTAATTTAATAACCTTTTTTGCAAATACATATGATGGAGCTGATTTAGCACCAAAGATAAATGTATGAGGATAATAATTGTTTCTAAATCCTTCATCATGCTTTAATCTATTATAAATGTACATGATATGAAGTGCATTCATAAGCTGACGCTTATATTCATGTAATCTTTTAACTTGGATATCAAAAATTGAATTTGCATCTAAAGAGATACCTTGGCTTTGATAAATTTTAGCTATTAATGCTCTTTTTCTTGCAAGCTTCATCTTAAAGAATGCATCTTGAATTTTTGGATCATCCTTATAAGGTAAAAGCTTTTTGAATTCATTTTCAGGATCCTTAACCCACTTTGGACAAATCTTTTTAAGTATTGCATCCATTTCAGGGTTGATATGTAATAACCAACGACGATGTGTAATACCATTTGTCTTGTTGTTGAATTTATTTGGATAATATTCATTAAATGTAGCCATTTCTGAATATTTTAAAATATCAGTATGTAATTGAGCAACACCATTAACTGAGAATGAGCCATGTACTGCTAAATTAGCCATATGAACTTGGCCATTTTTAATAATTGCCATATCATACCACTGTCTTGAATTATAACCATATCTTTCTTCTACCTCGATAGATAAACGACGGTTAATTTCTTCAACAATTGTATAAATTCTTGGTAATAATGTTCTAAATAAATCTAAAGACCATTTTTCTAATGCTTCAGCTAAAATTGTATGGTTTGTGTATGCACAGCAATTTTTAGTAATTTCCCATGCTTGATCCCATTCCATATGCTCTTCATCAACTAATATTCTCATTAATTCAGGAACAATTAATGATGGGTGAGTATCATTGATATGGAAGCATACCTTATCAGCTAAATTAGTTAAGGTACCATAAAGCTTTTTATGATGTCTTACTGCAGAAATAACACCTGCAGAAACAAAGAAATATTGTTGTTGTAAACGTAAAATCTTTCCTTCATATGTTGAATCATTTGGATAAAGCATTGAAGAAATATTCCTTAATTTTCTATGATATTCAAATGCATCCTCATCAGGATATACCTGTGCTGGTTCTGCATTCCATAATCTTAAATTTGTTACAATATGATTTCCATCACCAATGATTGGAACATCATAAGGAACAGCCTTAATGCATCTTGCATTTCTATGCTTTACTACAAAGCCACCATTAAAATCACTTTCAATTTCAATATTGCCATAGAAAGGAATTTCAATTGCTTCATTTTCTTTTCTTATTTCCCAAACATTGATATCCTTTAACCAGTTATCAGGATGTTCAACCTGGTAACCATTTTTAATGCCTTGTTCAAAGAAACCATAATGGTATCTAATACAGTTTCCCATTACAGGAAGTCCAAGTGATGCAACTGAATCCATAAAGCATGCAGCTAAACGGCCAAGACCACCGTTACCTAAGCCTGCATCAGATTCTTGGTGTTCAACGTTATTAAGGTCAAGTCCAAGCTCCTTGAAGGCTTTTGAAACTACAGGATAAACACCTGCGTTCATTAAATTATTTGTAATCATTCTTCCCATTAAAAATTCCATAGAGAAATAATAAACAATTTTTTGTTTACCTTCATCAATAGCTTTTAATGTATTATGCCAATCCTTGGCAATATATAAACGAAGCATTTGTCCTAATACAACAAATTGTTGATAAGGAGTTGAATCCTTAAAATCAATTGCGTATTTATTTTCTACCATAGAGACAAATTCTTTCTTAAATGTTTCTGAGTCTTTAAAATATGGATAATTCATCTAATTATTCTCCTTTTTTACATTTTTATTTTAACATAGTTAAATAAATATGTATTTAATAAAACGCTTACTTATATTTGTCATTATTTTTTAGTTTTCTTTTTAGGGAGAAATTTAGCTTTCAATAATGTAATTCCAAGAGGTGGAACTGTAATTGAAATTGAATAATCACGACCATTTTGAGGTATTTTTTCTACCTTAATTGGTAATGGATTTACTCTATTTGAACCACCATAAATATCTCTATCTGAATTAATTAATTCAACGTATTGATCTGCTTCCTTACAGCCTACACGGAAATTATCATAAGTGTTTGGTGTACAGTTCATTACAACTAAAATATGATCCTTCCAATTCTTTGCATAACGAATATATGAATATAAAGATAAATTTTTATTATCTGCATCTACATATTCAAAGCCTGTAGTTGAACCATATTCATTTTCCCATAAAGATTTTTCATTTTTATAAATTAAAGATAATTCTTTAAAAAATCTATTTGCTGAATCATGAGTTGGGTATTTTAATATTGACCAAGGTAATTCTGATTCATAATGCCATTCATCATATGTTGCAAGCTCATCACCCATAAATAATAATTTTTTACCAGGGTGAGTCATCATATAGCCTATCATACAACGATAATTTGCAAACTTCTTCCATTCATCACCAGGCATCTTATTTAATAATGAGCCTTTCATATGAACTACCTCATCATGTGAGAATGGTAATAAGAATTGTTCATTATAATAATACATCATAGAAAATGTTAATTGATTATGATGATATGAACGATAAATAGGATCTAATTTAAAATATTTTAATGTATCATTCATCCAACCCATATCCCATTTATAATTAAATCCTAAGCCACCTGATGATACAGGCTTTGTAACATTAGGGAATGTAGTTGAATCTTCTGCGATAAATAAGACTCTATCATCTTTTTTAAATAAGATTTTAGATAAATTTTGTAAAAATTCTCTTGCATCCTTATTTTCACCATGATACATATTTCCTTGCCAATATACCATATTACCTACTGCGTCTAATCTAAAGCCATCTACATGGAAATAATTTAGGTAAAATAAAGCATCTGAATAGAAAAATGATTTAGTAATACCTTTACCTAAATTTAAATTTGCAGTACCCCATTCATTTTCTCTATCATGGTCACTTTCATAATCATATAAATATGTACCATCAAAACGATATAAACCAAATGAATCCTTACATGTATGACCAGGAACCCAGTCTAAAATTACACCAAAATTATTTTGATGTAGCATATCAATTAAATACATCAAATCCTTTGGTACACCATATCTTGGGGTAATTGCATAATATCCTGTTCCCTGATAACCCCATGATGCATCAAGAGGGTAATCATATACAGGCATTAATTCAACATGTGTAAAGCCATATTGCTTTAAATAATCTATAAGCATTGGTGCAAGCTCTGCGAAAGTATAAAATGAGCCATCTTCTTTTCTTTTCCAAGAGCCAACATGCATCTCATATATCATCATTGGCTGATCATAAGTTTTTTTATGATTTACGCACCAATCATTATCATTCCATTTATATCCTTCAATATCATATACCTTACTATCTTGGCTTGGTCTAACCTGAGAATAAAATGCGTAAGGATCTGCTTTATATAAATGTTCACCTTGCTTAGTAATGATTAAATATTTATATCTTTGCCATTCAAATTGTCCTTCAAGATAGCAATACCAAACACCACCAAGGA
>JAILBI010000214.1 GCA_024681175.1 Acholeplasmatales bacterium | reverse complement strand
GATGTATCTTCAGTTGATGAATTGTGCAATGTAGTAAGAGATGGCGTTACTGTTTTAGAAATGCTTGAATCTATTACAGAAAAAGATGTCACTATATACTAAAGTTAAGTACACTAGTTGATGGATAGTGTACTTTTTTATATGCTGAGTGATCTATTATGAATATAACCATATACCTGTTCTAGTGAAAATGTGCTATAATAATGTGACGATTCACAAATTCTAACAGGTCACATAGTAAATAAAATGATAATGAACTATGCTACCTTACATGTCGAGACGGTATGTTGCCTTGTCAAACAAAAGTAATATTAAAAATATATCATTAAGAGATTCTAATCACTTATGTGTAAAAGAATCTCTTTTATTTTTAAAACTTCTTGACCTATACACCATTAAGTTCGATTTATATTTTATATATTATTGAAAAAAATGTTTAAAGCGATATATAACAAAGTTGAAAAAAGTAATTTCTGTTTTGTGAGGTGATATCATGGTTTATGAATTTAAAACTACTAACTTCAAAAAGGGCGAACCAATATTTATAAATGAGATACCTGGTTCATCAAAAGAAGTTGTAAGGCAAGAAATGAAAAGACTAACTGATGAGGGAAAAATAGAAAGACTTTACAATGGTGTTTATTATATTCCATAATAGAAAGGAAAAGATATAACGGAAACCATATTAAGTAATTTAAAATTATAAAGTAGTACTGAGTCAATAAATATCACAATTGAGTATGGCTTTACATTAATATTAATTATTGCTATAATTAAAACAAATATAGGATTAAAAAAATAAATAATAGATAACCTTGCCCCTCCGGGACCTACCGGTGAGGGGGTAATTTTCTGTTAATTAAATTATCATCTTCGGATCTTGGTATAATATCAGGATCCTTTTTTGTTTTTTAAAAGGAGTCTATAGTATGAAAAAATGGTATATAGAATATTTTTTAGGTAGTGATTCTTATGTAGATTGTGTTTTTGCAGAAAGCGAAAATGAAGCAAAAGAAAAATACCAAAATATAAGTCCAGATTTTAGAATATCTAGTGTTTCACCAATTAAGAAAGATATTTCTACACCATTTCACGAAACTGATGTTTTATCAATTGTTTCATATATATTAAATGGTATAAGATATACTGAATCATGGTACTTAGATAAAAAAATGATTGAAGAATTTGTAGTGACTATCCATCCTGAAGCTACTGATGTTATTTTTACAAACAACAAAGAAGTTGTTAATCATATTCATCATAGATTTAAAGGCGAAGAAACTAAAAAGAAAAATGATTCATTTGCTCTTGTAATTATAATAATTTTAGCTGCTATAATAGCTTGTTTTTTAGCTCCTTTAATTATAACTATTAATAATTTCATTCATTTAAAAATAACAAAGAAACAAAAAGAAAAACCAAATCCTTCAGGAGCTTCTTATAAGAAATTTAGAACTATGTGCTTAATTGTGACAATTGTTCATTATCTTTTAGTTGTATTGTTTATAGTTTTATATAAAGTTGCTATTGATGCATTCTTAAATGTTGCTTTATATTATTCTGTATTAGGTGGCCTAGCATTTGCTATTGGTTACTATTTATTATCTAAAAAATGGCATGATAAATTTTATCCCGTAGTTGATGATAAAAAAGAAGATAAAGAAAATAAAGAAGAACCAAAAGTGGAAGTTAATGAGAATAATAAAGAAAATAATGATAATATTACTGTTGTAGCTTCAACAAATACAAATGAAGATAATAATCAAGAAGATGAAGAAATTGATTATGATAAGCTAATGGATACATTAAAGATTATTAAAGAATATAAAGGATTATTAGATTCAGGTATTATTACAGAAAAAGAATTTAATGATAGAAAGAAAGAATTATTAAATTTGTAGGTGATTTTATGGGTGATTTAAATAACGAACAAAAAAAGATAAATCTTTTAAAAGAGTGTAAAGAATTATTAGATAATGGTGCCATCACTGAAGAAGAATTCTCAAAATTAAAAGAAAGTATATTTAGCGTAAAAAAGCCAATAATTAAAAATGAAACAACTAAAACTGTAGAAGTAGAAACGACAATAAATCCTAAAGAGACTATTGAAGAACCAACAGTAATTGCTCAACAAGCGCCAGCACCTATAGAAACAAAAACTCCTGAAAAAACAATAGAAGTTAATGATAATAGTAATTTAAATAATAATGATAATCATAAAGATGATAATAATAAAAAAGAGAAGAAATCAAAGAAAAAAATGATGTTCTTTATATTATTCCCTCTAACTCTAGTTGTAGGTGGTATTATCGCTTTTATAGTTATTTTAGGTAATAAGAATACAACTAATTCTAACAATAACAAAGAATCAATCGAAAGTTCTGGTGTTCCAGTTACTTTCAATAATGAATCATTTGGTAAATATCCTCAAACTAAAATTTCTGATAATGAACTTATTAGTAATTTAAACAAAAAGGCTGGGAATCTTCCATCCAGCGAAAATACTTATAATTGGACTGATTATAATTATTATACAGATGGCCTTGTAGATAGTTTTATGTATTATATTGATATTGATTATGACAATAATGGTACAAATGATTATAGAGGTGTATATTTTACAAAATATAGATCTTCAAAAACTAATGAATATATTGATCCAAGACAAGAGATAAATGGATATACGACTAATAATATTTATTGGTTCAGATATGATTCAATAAAATGGGACGTGTTTAAGAATTATTCAGGCAATAATAGTTTAATAGTTGCTAGATTAATTTTAGATGCACAAGATATTTATCCGTCAGATTTAACATCAAATTATTACCATAACGGTGGTTATGGATATTCAAATAATTATGAATTATCTAATATAAGAAAATGGTTAAATAATGATTTTTATAATGTTGCATTTAATTCAAATGAGAAAAAATTAATTCAAACATGTACAGTTAATAATTCTCCAAGTACAACAGCAGATGCATCTAATATATATGCTTGTAATAATACAACAGATAATGTATTTTTCTTATCATATTCAGAAATAACTACATATTATACTACTGATACCATGTGCACTACGGCGACTGATTATGCAAAGTGTCAAGGTATAATGGTGGACCCAGACAATGGTAATAGTAATTGGTGGGGAAGATCTCCAAAGTCAACTGATGCTGTTAGATTATTAACAATTAAGAGAGATAAAACAATAACTAATTTTAGAGTTGTTGATACATCTTGTGGAATTCGTCCAGCTTGTGTAGTCGACGAAAATTAATACTTTAATTACTAAAAATGGATGATTTTAAGATGGACTCTTTCTTTTTAAAAGTTTGTCAGCATTATAAAAGTTTCGGTGTAGGGTTGAAGCAACAAGTCGAGGACTCTTGGAAAACATATCAAAGGCATTTGTCAGCACTGATTGTTTCAACTCTTACAGGACTAGGAAACATATTGGAAGTTTTAAAAAGATATGGTAAGCCAATAACAATAGAAGATAATTGCTTGATAGCATTTAATGCTACGATATGTGGTGGTGTTACAATAGGTGAAGGCTCAATAATTGGGGCAGGGGCAGTTGTTTTAAAATCGATACCATAAAATTCATTAGCTGTTGGTAGTCCGTATGAAGTATTAAGACAAATAACAGAATCTGATAAAATGAACTTCAACTGTAAATAATGCTAGTTGTTTGTATCTCAAAATGACAAAAGAATGACATAACTAGTCGTATACTTACTGAAATTGGTCGTTTTGGTACAAGTAAATACAAATTAGAAAGAGATGTGAACTGGCTCTAAAAAAGTAGACAGTTTTAAAAAAAGGGGGTGGCTGTATATTTCGGATAATCCCTGCCAGGCATCTCGGCAATTGTAGGCCACTACCAAAAAGTCGTTAGCCATTAAGCCTTAGGCATCATAAGAGCCAGTAGGCAAGATATCCTTTAGGATAGCTTTATTAACATTTAAAAGAAACGAAGTAGCAAATGATTTTTGGGAAAAACAAGGATTTAATAATAGAGAAGATATAAATTATAGAAATAAACAAATAAAAGAACTTGTTAGAATAGATACATAATTTGTCAGCACAAGTGTTGTTTAAAGGCATGTAGAAACAGTTTGTTATCTTGTCAAAACCGATAAGAGCCTTCGAAAATAAATTACTTTATTATAAAGTAATAAAGAAAAGATTTATAACGTAACAGAAAAAGAATAGTTCAAATTTATGAAGCCTAAAGAACAAAATTTTAGGCTTTTTTTAATGCATAAGTATTCAATTTGGTATAAAGAATTTCACAATAAGTATTTAAATTCTCTCTATTGTAGTTGAATAAATTTAACACAACCGAAAAAAACATAGAATTCTATGAAAAAAGGCATTGCATAAATTGACAATATATATTAAAAATGTTAAACTATAAT
>JAILBI010000005.1 GCA_024681175.1 Acholeplasmatales bacterium | reverse complement strand
TGATGTATTAGAAGAACATTTTAATATTAGACAAATATATTTAAATTATTATGGAATAC
The DNA here is from genome assembly GCA_024681175.1 of Acholeplasmatales bacterium. The sequence goes on along the minus strand of JAILBI010000005.1, from coordinate 4,065 downwards.
CATTTTCAGCTCTGGTATTAGAAGGAATACTTCATGAAAAATTAACAATTACTGATGAACAAATAGTATTCTTTGAAAGAGCGAAAATGTTATTATCAAGATTAATTTATGGAAGTGATAAATCACCATTAGAATATATTAAAAAAGATTATTATCTTTATTATGAAGATGAAGAAGGTTATATTTATGATTTTAAAATATATAAAGAAAATGAAGAAATAGTAATAGAATTAAAAGTAGATAGGGATGGAGATATAGATTATTTAAAAACAAATATGTTTGAAATAAAAGAAGGAAAGAATTATTATTTCAAATCAACACAAGAGATTACTACAAAGTCTGAAGATGAACCACTTGAATTAGGAACTATAGTTGATTTAGATATTGCATTAACAATGAAAGAATAAATACATTATTTTTGTCGGAAATTTTCTTGTTGCTTTAAACCGACAAAAAATATATAATATAATCAGAAGGTGATATAATGGATTTTTATGGAAGAATTGAAGAACAAAAAGCAATCAATTATATATTAGAACAAGATAGATTCTCATCAGGTATTATATATGGTAGAAGACGTCTTGGTAAAACTGAATTATTAAAACATTGTTTTTTAAATTCAAATAAAAAGTTTATTATTTATCAATGTAATCAAGAAAATGAAAAGAGTAATATAAATGATTTAACAAAATTAATTAAAGAATCATTAAATATTAAGAATATTTCTTTTGATACATTTATAGATGCTGTTGAATATTTATTTGAATATGGCATTGATAATGAATTATTGTTTGCAATTGATGAATATCCATATATTAGAAAAATAATAGATGGATTAGATTCTAAATTGCAAAGAATAATAGATTCTTATCAAAATAAAACGAAAATCAAATTTTTCTTATTAGGTAGTAGTATATCTACTATGGAAGATGTACAAAGTGATAAAAATCCATTGTATAGAAGATTTAATTTATCTCTATTATTAAAAGAAATGGATTATTATGATTCAGCTAATTTTTATAAAGATTTTTCAAATGAAGACAAGGTAAAATTATATGCTGCTTTTGGTGGTGTTCCATTTTATAACAAACAAATTGATTCTAATCTTTCTGTTAAGGAAAACATAATTAATTTATTAAGTGGACAATTTTCACATTTACTTGATGATATTACAACAAATATGAAAGAAGAATTGAATAAAATTAATAATGCATATACTGTTTTTTCAAGTATTGCATTAGGTGCATTTCATTATTCAGACATATTGTCAAAATCAGGTATAAATACAAGTAGTTCACTATATGACACCTTAGAAGTATTAGAAAAAATGGATTTAATTGAATATGTATGTCCAATAAATGATAAAAATAATAAGAAAAAATCAGGATATGTATTAACAGATAATGCAATATATTTTTATTACAGATACATTTATCATAATTTATCTATAAAAAATATAATGAGTAATAATGCATTTTATGATAATTATATAAAAGAAGATTTTTTGAGTGTTGTTGTTCCGAAAGTATTTGAAAAAATCTCAAAGCAATATTTGATTAGATTAAATAAATTAGATAGATTAGAACCCATTATAGAAGATATTGGAACATATTGGTATGATGATCCAAAAGCTAAGAAAAACGGTCAATTTGACCTTGTTACTAAATCAAAGGATGGTTATGATTTTTATGAAGTTAAATTTACATCTAAACCAATCGATGATACGGTTGTAAATGAAGAATTATATCAATTATCTAATGCAAATATTAAATATAACAACTTAGGATTTATTTCTAAAAGTGGTTTTGATATAACTAACAATGCAAATTATAATTTAATATCAATAGATGAAATATATAATATAAAATAAATGAAAAGTATAGAATATGCCCTAGTGAACGGGTAATATTCTATACTTTTTTATTTTTTAAATTATAAATTTTAATTATTAAATTTAATGAATTATAAAATTCTATAATTTTAATTATACATTGTTAAAAATTCATTTAATTAGATGAATATTGTGGTATAATCTAAACAATAGGTTATTTTTTAATAATTTAATGTAGTAAAGAGGGGAATTCAATGAAAGAATTATTAATTGGAAATGCCGCTGTTGCAAGAGGTGCATATGAAGCAGGAGTTGGCGTAGTATCTTCATATCCTGGTACTCCTAGTACAGAAATTACTGAGGTAATGGTTAAGTATAATGAAGTAAATGTTGAATGGGCACCTAATGAAAAGGTTGCTGCTGAAGTATCAATTGGTGCTTCAATGGCAGGCGGAAGAGCAATGTCTTGTATGAAGCATGTAGGTATGAATGTAATGGCTGACCCATTATTCACTGTTTCATATATCGGCGTAAATGGTGGTTTAGTATTCTGCGTTGCAGATGATCCTGGTATGCATTCATCACAAAATGAACAAGATTCAAGACATTATGCAAAAGCTTCTAAGGTATTAATGCTTGAACCATCTGATTCTAAAGAATGTAAAGAATATACTAAAGCTGCTTTTGAATTAAGTGAAAAATATGATACACCTGTATTAATTAGATTATCTACAAGAGTATCACATTCACAAGGCTTAGTAGAAATTGAAGATAGAATTGATTATAAATTAAAAGATTATAATAAAAATATTGCTAAAAATGTTATGATGCCTGGTAACGCTATTAAACGTCATGTAGTCGTTGAAGAGCGTGCAAAAGCATTAACAGCTTTAGCAAACACTAAAGAATTTAATTTTATTGAAAATAATAATAAAAAAATTGGTGTTATTACTGCAGGTATTTCTTATATGTATTCTAAAGAAGCATTAGGAAATAATGTAGATTATTTAAAATTAGGTATTGTATATCCATTACCAACTGACCTAATTTTAGAATTTGCAAAATCACATGATGTAATTTATGTAATTGAAGAATTAGATCCATTTATTGAAGAGCATGTTAAAGCACTAGGTATTAAAGTTATTGGTAAAGATGCATTTACAATGCTTGGTGAATATACACCACAAATGATTAAAAAGGCAGTACTAGGTGTAAACCCACCAGAATTTAATCAAATTAATGAACAAATTCCTGCAAGACCTCCTGTAATGTGTGCAGGATGCCCTCATAGAGGAACATTCTACACATTAAAGAAGCTAGGTCTTACAGTATCAGGTGATATTGGATGCTATACACTTGGTGCAGTTGAGCCTTTAGGATCTGTTGATTCAACAATTTGTATGGGTGCCTCAGTTTCTGCAGCATTTGGTATGGCTAAGGCTAGAGGTAAAGAATTTACAAAGAAATTAGTATCAGTAATTGGTGATTCAACATTTATTCACTCTGGTATTACTGGTTTAATTGATATTGTTTATAATAAAGGAATTAATACTGTCATTATCCTTGATAATTCAATTACAGGTATGACAGGTCATCAACAAAATCCAACTACAGGTAAGACAATTAGAATGGAAGATACAATTCCAGTTAATCTAATTGAATTAGCACATTCAATTGGTATCAAGAGAGTTACAGTTTGTGACCCATTTGATGTAAAGAAATTTGAAGCAGTTGTAAAAGAAGAGACACAAGCTGAAGAACCATCTGTAATAATTGCACAAAGACCTTGTGCATTATTAAAGACAGTTAAATATGTTGGACATTGTGTTGTTACAGATAAATGTAAGAAATGCAAGCAATGTATGAAGCTAGGCTGTCCTGCAATTTCAATTGTTGATGGAAATATTATCATTGATGAAAATCAATGTAATGGCTGTGGACTTTGTGTGAATGTATGTCCATTTGGCGCAATTGAAAAGGTTGGTGCATAATATGAATGTAATGATCGTAGGTGTTGGTGGACAAGGTACACTCCTTGCATCAAGAATTATTGGTAATTTAGTAATTGATTTAGGTTATGATGTAAAAGTATCTGAGGTTCATGGTATGAGCCAAAGAGGTGGATCAGTTGTAACTTATGTAAAATATGGTGATGCAATTTATTCTCCAATTATTGATAAGGGTGAAGCAGATATCATCTTAGCATTTGAAATGCTAGAAGCATATCGTGCACT
>JAILBI010000004.1 GCA_024681175.1 Acholeplasmatales bacterium | reverse complement strand
AATAAAAATTAGTTCACACTTTATTTTGATATATTGATTTTTAAAAATAGTTAGAGTAAACTAACTAATGTTAACAATGTTAACTGGAGGCACTATGGATACAAAGGAATTAATCTTATTAGTAGCAAAAGAAGAATTTATTAAAAAAGGATATGATGATACTTCATTAAGGGATATTGCAAAAAAATGTCATATTAGCCCTACTGCAATATATAGGCATTTTGAAAATAAGGAAGATATATTTAATGAAATAATTAAGCCTTTATTTGATTATTTTGATGAAGCTACTATTAAGATTAATTTTCTTGTATCCATAGTGCCTCCAGTTAACAATGTTAACATTAGTTAGTTTACTCTAACTATTTTTAAAAATCAATATATCAAAATAAAGTGTGAACTAATTTTTATTTTGTTAACAAAAAAAAGCATCCTCTTTTAAGGATGCTAAAAATAAAAAGTGGATTGCTCCACTTTTTTTTATTTTATATTTTTATTTCTAAATGCTAAATCTCCTAAGAAATAATTTAAGAAGAAAAAGCCTATTGGTGCTAAGACTGTTACAATAATTTGAATTGTATCTAATTTTATAAGTTCCTCAATGAATCTACCTATATCACCACCAATTGTTGAACCTGTTGTTGTTAGATTTAAATATAATCCTGTTGTATAGAAATAGTCACAAGATAATAAAACTTTAAAAATTATTCTAACAGATTCACTATTTGGTGCAATTCCTGCCAATATTAATGGTACGATTGAACCTAAGAATGTAGAACCTGCACCAATTAAAATAATTGATAATGCAATTTTATTTAATCCTGCAGAGAATAAAGTAATTAATGATGACATTGCTAAAAAGCTTAAGAAGCAAAAACCAATGTTCATAAAGAATTTACCAATGTTATAGTTTGGTGGGAAAAATTTATGAAGGAATATAAAGCCTACTGCTGCTGTTAATGCTGTAGCAACTATAATTAATGACATATATACTACTGTTGTAGTAAAGAATAATGAGAAATAAATATGGCTTCTTTTCTTACCAATAATGATTTTATTTCTAATTGTTCCAAATGAATATTCCTGTCCAACAATAATAGATAAGAATAAAGATAAGATAAATCCAACTGGCATAACTGATAGCATTTGATATGTTGGAGTTGCTGCATACATTTCCATAGATTCATCAGTTTTACTAATACCAAAATATAATAAAGGGAATAATATTGCAAATGAACCTGCAATAATTGCACCAACCATAAATAATTTATTTTTTAATATTCTTAAAAAATCAACTTTAATTAACGATGACATTATTCTTCACCTCCATTATTACTATCTATTTGTTTTAAATAAACATCCTCTAAGCTTTCACTATGCTTAGTAATATCTTCAATTTCAACATCGATCATAGCAAGATTCTTAATTATTGAATTAAGATTGAATTCACCATAAACATCAATTGAATTTTCATTAAGGCTACAATTATCAGCGCCAACAGCCTCTTTAATGGCTTCAAATGCCTTTTGGTTATTTGTAGTCTTAATTGATGTAGTCTTTTGACCAAGCTTTTCAATTTCTGATGCTTCAAATTCTCTTATCATCTTACCATGGCTTATAATACCATATCTTGTCGCAATCATAGATAATTCAGATAAGATATGTGATGAAATAAATACTGTTACACCTTTAGAATGAAGGTCTAATATTAAATTTCTAATTTCAACAATACCTGTTGGATCTAAACCATTAATAGGCTCATCTAAAATTAATAATTCTGCTTCATCTACAGCTGCCATCGCAATACCAAGACGCTGTCTCATACCAAGTGAGAAATTACCAGCTTTTTTCTTTGATTTAATTTCAGCTTCAAGTCCAACATTTTTTAATGTTTGCTCGATTTTATTTTTATCTGGCTTTTTACCTGCTAATATTAATGCTAATTTTAAATTATCATATGCATTAAAATTAGTGTAGATTGCAGGTGTTTCAATAATTGCGCCTACTTTGCTTCTTGCATCATATATTTTTTTAGAATCCCATGATGCACCTAAAATTTTATAAGTTCCTGCTGTTTGCTTAATAAGACCTGTAAGGATTCTCATAACTGTAGTTTTACCTGCACCATTTTCTCCTACGAAGCCATAAATATCGCCTTTATTAACTGTTAGGTTAACCTTATCAAGAACTCTTTTACCACCAAATTCCATGGTAATGTCATTTAATTCAATGACTGCTTCTTTTTTTAGTTCTTCCATTTTCTTTCTCCTTTTTAACCTTTATTATTATATCAAAATATAAAAAAGATACAAATTAATTGAATATGCTTCTTATTTTTTCAATATATTTTCTTTCAAGTACATCCTTTTTAAATGCTTGATAAACAAGTAAGGTTGCTTTTGAATCACTTAAAGCATTATGAACCTGGATATAATCCTTATCATAATATGCTTCTAATAATTTAAATAAGCCTGGATCATTTTTAAGCTCATAAAATGTTTTTACAAGCTGACATAAATTAATAAATCTAGTTTTAGATTCTAATGATTTAACATAATTAATTTCATATGATGATTCAAGTACTAATTTATCATTTCTACCATAAATAATTATGGCAGGTGAATATTTTAATAAATAATGCTTAAAATCATTATAAAAATCATTATATGGAATTACATTATTTTCAAATTCTTCATTTGTGATATTTAAAAAGTCTAATGTTCTTTTTGATAATGTTGTAGATATTTTAGGCTTAATATAATTATTATATTCATCTAAAACATTATAATTTTTATCTACTGTTATAAAACCAGCTTGAATAAGCTCAGTCTTAAAGCCTTTACCTTTAAAATTATAAGGTGGCATAGACATTTCAAAATCTACAAACATCATAATATCTAATGAATCTAAAAATTGATATAAGGATTTTGATATTTGATATTTATCATAATAAATAACACTATCAAATCTTCCTCTTGCCTCAACCTTAATTACATAAGATGTTTCATATGCAAGATAATTGCCTGATTTAACCATTTTATTTTCATCATATTCAAGCTCAATCCAATTATCTTGATATAAATATCTTCTAAAGGTGTTCATTAAACTTGCTTTAAAATGAAAAAATTTAATTGTTTTATATGATTTAATCCCAATGATTTTATCATTTAAGGCAATCATATGAATAATTCCATAAATTTTCATTATTTATTCCTTTTAATAGAAATGCTCATTCCATCACCTATATTATTATATATAGATGTATCATAATCTTTATTATTTAATAAATATTCATGGAAAGCCTTAAGCTTTCTCATCATACCTCTTAAGTTTCTTGATAAATCTTCTTCTGGCTTATCAAGATAGCCATGGAAATACATATTATCACAAATAATTACACCATTATCATTTAAAAATGGTGTATAGATATCAAAAAATTTTTGATATTGTGCCTTTGCAGCATCAATGAATAAAATATCAAATTTCTTACCATTTAATAATGATGCACCATCTAGGGCATCATGAAAAATAACATTTATTTTATCATCAAAATTAAATTTTTTGATATTTTCTATGGCAATATTATACATATTTTCATCACGTTCAAATGTAGTAACACAAGTATTACATCTTGCCATCATAATTGAAGAATAGCCAATTGCAGTACCAATTTCTAAAATATTTTTAGCCTTCATAAGCTTTATTGTATTTAATAAAAAGCTCAAACCCTCATCCTTTATAATTGGTACATTATAATCTTGTGCATATTTTCTTAATTTTGAAATATCTTCATCAAAATAAAGATTATTTTCCATCTTCTTCATCTTCCTCTTGATTTTGATAATCCTCAAGCAAATCCTCAATCATTGCCCATTCTTCATCATTATCAATTTTCTTAAGCTCACCTTCAGCACCCTCATTTGGATTATAAGATGCTGCAGATACTAAATCCTTACCTCTTATTTGAAATACTACATAATCCTTATTAAATTCATTTGAATGATATGTAAATAAGATGTCACAAGTAACTTCTTCTTTACCATCCTCTTTAATTTTAATAGTTCTATCTGTCATAATTTAAAACTACCTCCATTTATTTTATCTAAATAATCCTGCAAAATTACTACGGCAGCCATTTCATCTTTTTTCTCGTGACGCTTTTTTCTTGATAAATTACCTTCAAGCATAGCTCTATCAACAATGACAGTTGTTAGTCTTTCATCTTCTAAGATAACTTTAATATCTGATAATGATTCAATCTTATTTTTAAATTCTATTGAAATATCAGCTCTAATCCCTTTATCACCATTCATATGGCGAGGTAGGCCTAAAACAACAGTTTTAACTTTTTCCTTATTACAAATTTCTATTGTATAAGAAATAGCTTTATCATAATCATCTTCATAAAAACGAAGTGTATCATATTTTCTTGCTAAAATACCAAGCTCATCTGATATTGCAACACCTAATGTTCTAGAGCCTAAATCAAGACCAATATATTTCATTAAAATTCCTTTCTAACTGCTTCTAAAGCTTCATCTGTCTTAGATGAATCTCTTCCGCCTGCTTGAGCGATGTCTTGTTTTCCACCGCCACCGCCACCAGTAACCTTTGTTGCAGCTTTAACAATTGAAACTGCATCATAATTCTTGCCTGCAGCACAAACGAATGTAACCTTTACACCATCTACTATTGCAAGTAATACATAATCAAGTGCCTTATTATTAACTAAAGCTCTTGCCATATCCTTAACAAGATTAATATCCTTTACATCTGTTTTAGATAAAATCTTATTATCTTTAATTAAATTATCAAAAGAATCTAAGCTTGATAAAGCACTTTGACTCTTTTTAGCTTGATAAAGCTTTTCAAAATCTTTAACTCTATCTTGATATTCCTTTAATGCTTTTCTCATAGCTAGGATATAACGATAACCAAATTCCTCTGGTTCATTAAATGTGAAATCAAAATTAATATCGATATTATCCTTTTTAGCATCTAATAAAATAGATCTTGCTTTTGCCTTTAAAGCTTCAATAGTATCAAATATGTTCTTTTCACTTTCTTTTACATATTTCATTGCATCAGCGCTTGTTGCACATGTAGCACGGAAAATACCAGAGCCAATTGATTCAACACTATATATTGCAAATTTTTCAATTTGATTTGTATTATCAACATGTGTTCCTGCACAAAATTCCTTTGATACATCCATATCAACAACTCTTACAACAGAACCATATTTTTCACTAAATAGGTGCATTGCGCCCATTTTGCTTGCTTCCTCAATTGGAAGAACATGAGTTAATACAGTATGTGCTTCAGCAATATATTTATTAACTAAATCCTCAACCTTAATAATTTCTTCATCAGTTAAAGCATTATAATTGTTGAAATCAAATCTACAATATGTAGAACATACTTGGCTACCTTCCTGATGAACATGGTCACCTAATACATGCTGTAATGCTGCTTGTAATAAGTGACAAGCTGAGTGATTCTTTCTAGTTAAATTTCTATTATTTTTATCAACCTCAGCAAATACCATATCACCAATTGAAAATGGATTTTCTTTTAATACATGTAAATGCTGACCATTAGGTAATTTAACTACATCTATAACCTCAATGCCATCAATTGTACCCTTATCACATAATTGACCACCTGA
>JAILBI010000002.1 GCA_024681175.1 Acholeplasmatales bacterium | reverse complement strand
CTATCTCTATCAAACAAAATAGCTATTTGTTCTTTTGTCAACCAAACTGTATCTTCCTTTGGTGAAACATTAACAGATAATTCAATGTTACCATTTTTAAATTCAATTATTTCATATTCATTCATATAATCAGTCCTTTATGAGAATTATATCATATTATAGATAATAAATCTACAAATCAACACCATTTATGAAAGAATGCGAATTAGATAAAAAAAGTACGTGTGCAAAAAATGCACAGAAGTACTTTTATCTAATTCTTCTTCATTATAAATATTATTGATATGTCTAGATATTACACTTCTATCTCTATTAAACAAAATAGCTATTTGTTCTTTTGTCAACCAAACTGTATCTTCCTTTGGTGAAACATTAACAGATAATTCAATGCTACCATTTTTAAATTCAATTATTTCATATTCGTTCATTAGTAAATCACATCCTTATAAATCAATTATAAGGTATTTAATATAAATAATCAACAAATCTACAAATTATATCGAATGACAATCATAATAATGGTTTCATTAAATTGCCATATTTATATGGTTTATTTTAGGAGGGGACAACAAAATGAGAAAAGGGATGACGGCAATCATCCCTTTTCGTTTTTCCTAATACGTTGTCCCTCAAGACACTTATAGTATAACCATATTTTTATGATAATTCAAAATTCATTCATCGGACTTATTTAGCTATAATCTCGTTTGATTAAAAAGTTAAATTCTTAGAAATGCTTTTTGTGTAATTAATAATTTTTATTTATTCTTCATCTTCTTTTTAAAGAGGATGATTGCTATTACAAAGGCTACAACTATATAGCCTAATAATATTAATAATGGTTTAAAGAAATCATTAAATATATCATTAATACCTATTAATGTATTTTGTACTAATAATGATGCATTTCTAAATGGTAATATTTCCATAAATGTAATAAAGCCACCACTCATTTCATCTATTGGGAACCATATACCTGATAATAATGATTGTGATGAAATAATTATAGATGTAACACCACCTACTGATCTTTCATTACAAATAGATCCAAATAATATACCCATTGCAATAAAGAATAATGATGTTATTACACTTAATAACATTGCTGGAAGCATTGTTATTGAGAATAATGATGAATCAATTATTCCTCCTACTAAAAAGAATAATATAGCTTGTATTAATGCAAGTGGTAATACTGATAATGCATAGCTAAATATAAATTCATAGCTTTTAGCTTTAGATACATATAATCTTGTTAAAAATGAACTTGATCTATCTACAGATATTAATAAGCCTGTAAATAATGTCAAAAAGCTTTGTGAAAATACTACAATACCAGGAGCAAGATATTTCATTTCAAATTGGCTTGTTTTGGTATGAAATAAAAAATAAAACATTATTTGCATTAACAATGGTAATGCAATTAAAAAGATAATTGATAAGGGATCCCTTACAATTTCTTTTATATTTCTTTTTGTTAAAATTAATATTCTTTTAAATGAATTCATAATGTTCCTCCAGATACTATTTCTATAAATGCATCTTCAACATTATTTTTATTTGTTTTATTAAATAATTCTTCTTTATTACCAACAAATAATAAATTTCCATCCTTCATGATGCCTATTCTATCTGATAATGCTTCAGCTTCTTCCATATAATGGGTAGTTAATATAATAGTCATATCCTTTTTTAAATCATTAATTACCTTCCAAAGCTCTCTTCTTGCGATAACATCTAAGCCTAGGGTAGGCTCATCTAAAAATAAGATTTTAGGCTTAGTTACAATCGCAAGAGCGATGCTCAATTTTCTTTGCCAGCCACCTGATAATTTAGAAGCTCTTTTATTTGAAACCTGATTTAAAGAAAAGGCATTATAAATATATTCCTTTCTCTTTTTAATTTCTTCATTAGATAAACCTTGTAGCTTAGCATAAAAATCTATATTTTCAGATACAGTTAGCTTTCTTGCAACTGCTGTTTCTTGCATAGATATATCTATTATTTCTTTAATTTTATTTTCATCATTATTAATTGAATAATCATATATTGATGCATCACCACTTGTTGGCTTTAAAAGTGTTGATAGCATTTTAATTGTTGTTGTTTTACCTGCACCATTAACACCAAGTAAAGAAAATAATTCTCCTTCTTTTATTTCTAAATTTAAATCATTTACTGCAACAATATCTTTATATTCTTTTCTTAAATTATTTGTTTTGATTGCTATCATCTTTAATACCTCCTGGCATTAATGTATAAAATAAATCATCCTTTAACAAAGCTATACCTTTTTCTTTATCACCTAAAACAATTAAGGTATCTCCTTCTTTAATATCAAACATTTTTCTTGCAGCTGCAGGAATAGTTATTTGCCCTTTAGGTCCCACTTTAACTGAAACTAAGAATCTATCTTCTTTTAATACATCCATATATACCTCCTACATTTCTTACTTTTCTTACATTTCTTATTATAATACTATTTTTAGAAAAGTAAAGAAAAAAGCCATTTAAGATGCTTAAAATGGCTTGAATTTCTCAACTTAATTATATATAAATATATAATTAATTTTGATATAGTATTATTGGAAAGTCTATTGACGGTGCTACTCCGAGTCTCACTTAAAGGAGGTGGTTCTTATGCTATACATAGTATAAGTCCTCCACACCTTAGGTGTTTTGGAGGACTTTCATTGTGAATAACGATCTAATAATTGTGATAATAACACTTATTACCACAATCATAAATCTTATTACTATTATTGTTTCTAAATTGAAATGATATGGTTTACACAAGGGAAAGAAAAAACACCGCAGCAACGGTGCTTTCTCTTGTGAACTTTTTCTCTCACAGGAGTAGCCTGTTGAATAGGCTTCCTGCTACTTATAGTATATAAAACTATTGAATGTTTTTCAATAGTAATTTATTCATCATATTTTCAAGATTGTTGAAACAAAATAATAAAAATAGAAGCAATTAACTTGCTTCTATTTCTTTTATTTTCTTTTCAATTATATCCTTAAGTGGACTTGATGTAACATCTCTTGAGATAACCTCTTCTATTTTAGATAATTTATATTGATAATCCTTATAATTATTTTTAATATATAATAATAAATTATCTTCTTTAAAATTATCCTTATGAGCCATTCCTTCCTTATTAAATAAAAATATACCATAATATACAGTAAATAACATGTCATCATATATTAATTTTTCTACGATTATATAATA
>JAILBI010000001.1 GCA_024681175.1 Acholeplasmatales bacterium | reverse complement strand
ACCTATTAATGAAAATAAATGATGTCTTGATAAATTAAATTTAGATACATATTCTGATAATAATATATCTTCTTTAATTAAATATTCATTAATCATTGTAAATACCTAGATTCAATTAAACCAATATAACCATCAAATTTAACAATGCTATAAGGCTCACCTCTTCTTATAATAGATATTACTGAGCCTTTTTTTAATGATAAAAATTCATTAGTTGCATCATATGCATAATATTTTAATGTGCCCTTATCCTGGTATAAGGATGAATTATGTACCCACATAAATTGATTAGTCTTTTTATGTCTTATAAATGAAAAATCTAAATCCTTATCTACAAGCTCTACCTCATTATCAACAAATGTGATATTAACTCTATTTTTAGGCTTTTCATAAAATACATCCTCTTTCATTTCATATTTTTCATAATGATCTACATAAATATATGAAAAATTCATTGTATTTAATGATTCTAAAATAATGAAATTAATCTGTCCACCCTTACATACATGGTTTCCACCATCAATAGATATTATTTTCTTTCTAAAATCAAAAATAGGGTTTACAGATGCAACATCAGCACGATAATTTCTTGTAGGATAATGTCCTACAATCATTAATTTCTTTTGAATTGGTGATAATTCATAAAATCGATCATATTTAAGCATAGGAAGTGAATATTCAGGAATATTATCAATATCATCTAATCCACCATGAACTAATACTATTTCATCATTTAAAAACATAACATCAGCTAAATTATCCATATATTCATATAAATCTTTATATTTTTCTTGTACCTTAGCTACAAAATCATCTACATCCATTTTATATGAAATAGGATAATTCATCTCAATTGCCATATCATTTAAAATAGAACGCTTATGCTCATTTACAAAATATAAAAATTTTTCTTTTGCATCTTTTGGCAATATAAATCTTAATACCTCATCACAATTACCTGCTAAAACATGGAAATTAGAAAAATTTTTATCTAGTTCCATAATATATCTAAATGTTTTTAAATTATATGTCTCATCACCTTTTTCAGTGAAATCACCAATTAAAAATAATTCATCATTAGAATTAAAATTAATTCTTTGTAATCCTTCCTTAAAGGTATTTATATCTCCATGAATGTCTGCAACAAAGATAAGACGCTTATTAGGATCAATATTTAATTTTTTAATTATTGTTTTCTTCTTTAATTCTGTCATTTTTAATCTTATCCCTTTCTTCCTTAGAATATTTGCAGCCACAATAATCCTGTCTATACATATTATATTTATTTTGTAAATTATAGCCTATTTCATTAATCCATTTAGATATTTTATATGGAGAGATGGATAATGTTGTAGTAAAAAAATCAAAGCCAAGCTCTTTAGCCTTAATACATGTTTTTTCTAATCTTAATTCATAGCATAAATAGCATCTAATACTTTTTTCTCCATCATGCTCATGATTTTTTATCTTATTATTATAATCATCATTATTATATTCATCATATATTACTTTAATATCATGATATTTTTTTGCAAAATTAGAAATAACATCTAATCTTTTTTGATATTCTTCCTTTGGTGAAATATTATCATTAGAATAAAATATCGTAATATCAAAATATTTTTTCAATAATTCTAAGCAATATGATGAGCAAGGACCACAGCAAGCATGTAATAAAAGCTTAGGTTTGTTATTAATATCAATTTTTTCTAAATAATTTTTAAATTCTTTATAATCTTTTATCATATTAAATGCACCATTGTTATTATAATTCTTATAATAACTATATGCAAATAATTTGATTTTTTTATAAATTTTTTATAAATTGTTGACAATATACAAAAAAAGTTATATTATATATATTTTTTTATTTTTTGATTTTTGATTTTTTTGTGATATAATTGTATATGTACGAAAGGGGGCATAACGTGTTTAACATCGGTGATGTAATATTGTATACAACCCGTGGTGTTTGTCGAATCGATGATAAAATCATAAAACAACTTGGTGGCAAAGATGTTGATTTCTTCGTTCTTCACTTATTAGACAATCAATCTAGTCAAACATTTTATGTTAATCTTTCGATTGAACAAAATTTAAATAATTTAAAGCCTTTATTGTCTAAAGAAGAAATATTAAATTTAATTAATGAATTACCTTTCTTAGAGCCATATTGGATTGATAATGATAATCAAAGAAAGGCCGCATTTGCACAAATATTGCGTGCAGGTAATAGAAAAGATTCTATTAAAATGATTAGATCAATAAGGCACCATGAACTAACAATGGTTAATAAATCAAGAAAGCTTCATGCAGTAGATGCCCAAGCATTTGATGAAGCTATGAATCATATTGTAGATGAATTTTCATATGTGTTAAATGAAGATAAAAAAGAAATATATGAAAAGATATGTTATGATTTAGAACAACAAATAAAGTCGGATAATATTGTTTAATACAAATATTTATCCGACTTTTATTTTATATTTAAAATCATATCCTTTAATATATTTATATATTCTTCTACTTTTTCTTTATCTTCTGCGATAATAGATAATCTAATTATATCTTCTGTTCCTGATGGACGTATTATAACCTTTGAATAAGGACCTAATTTATTTTTAATTTCATTTTGTTTTAAAAATAATTCTTTAGATGTCATTATTTTTGTTTT
>JAILBI010000283.1 GCA_024681175.1 Acholeplasmatales bacterium | reverse complement strand
AACATCTAATAATTTAGGCTTTGATAATTTTTCAACCTGCTTACAGTAATAAGAATCTTCAAAGAATCTTAATTTCTTATCAAATTTAATATCATATTTATTTAAAAATTCTCTTTTAATAAATTGACCATGTAAATATTTATGAACATCATTAGTATGTAGATATGGTTTAGATTCACCGTTTTCTATCATTTCTTCAATAAATTTAGTATATAAAACATCTATATTGTTTTTCTTTAGATAATCTATAACAATTTTTAAAGTTAATTTTTCAAATAAGCAATCATCTGCATCAACATAAGTAACGTATGTTGAATTAGAATTATCAAATCCTATTTGTCTTGTATATCCAGGGCCATAATTTTTATCACTTATAATATATTTAATATTTAATATAGAATAAGAATCTAATAATTCCTTAGATATTATTGTATTAGAATGATCATTTACAATAATTACGTTAATATCTTTAAAATCTATTTGTTCTTGAGTTAATATTGAGTTTAATAATATATTTATTGTTTCATCATTCTCATTATATTGAGGAACTATAATATCTAAAAATGCCATAATAACTCCTTAGATAGAAAAAAGCCTAATCTTAGGCTTTTATCTTTTTCATTTCAGTATATGCAAGAATAAATGGTCCTACACCCTTTGCGTCATTTTCAACAATTGGTTCAGAAATATAATAATTAAATGTACCATCTCTTCTCTTATTATCTTCAGGTCCAAGTCCTGCAACAAGACATATTCCACCTAAATTTAATTCACCATCTTTTACAGTTAAATATTTATTTGCAATACCATTAAAAATATCAACACCAATTTGTCTATATCTTGGAGGTAATGCTTCAAGTCTTGTGCCCTTTAAGATTGCGTATGCAATCATTGATGAACCAGAAGTTTCAAGATAATTACCTTTTTTATCACCTTGGTCTACAACCTGATAAAACATTTTAGATTCTTTATCCTGATACATTAATAAACCATCAATTACTTCTTTTAATAATGCTTTAATGGTATGATATTCATCATATAATTGTTCATCTACATATTCTAATAAATCAGCTAATGCAACTGTATACCAGCCAATTGATCTTAACCAGAATGATTTAGATAAACCAGTCTTCTTATCAGCCCAGAAAGCTTCTTTAGAACTATCATAGCCATGATAATAAAGATGCTTATTTTCATCAAACATATATTTTCTAACTAATTTTAATTGATCAATTAAATCATTATAATTTTTGCCAGCAAATTGAGTTTGATATCTAGCATAGAATGGTAATGCCATATAAATACCATCTAACCAAACCTGATTAGGATATATTTTCTTATGCCAGAAGCTGCCATCCTTTGTTCTTGGCTGAGCCATTAAGAATTGATGAGTAATTTCAATTGCTTTTTTATATTTATTTTCACCAGTAATATTATATAAATCAAATAATATTTTAGATTCACATACATCATCAATTGCTTGCTTTTCAGGCTCAAATCCTAAAATAGAACCATCATCTGCAACATAAAAAGATACAAATTTCTTAACGAAATTAATATATTTTTCATCATTAGTGATTTTATATAATTCTATTAATGATGTCATCATACAACCATCAATATAATTCCATCTTGGCTTTCTTCCAAGTCTAATACTTTCAATGTTCCAAAGTGGCATATCTGGCCTTGAAGTCATTAATTTATCAATATATTTATCTATTATTTCGTACATAGAGTCCTCCTGAATCGCGGTCTATCAATTAATTTTAACAAATTCTTTTAATTTATACAATTGATTTATTAGATATTAAGAGCTTTCTCTATACTTAATAAAGGAATTTCACCTATTCTTAATATTCTTAATCTATTATCTGTTAAATCTACTACAGTAGATGATATATTAGATGATTTAGTATTAGTATTATAAATATAATCAACTAAATGATTATAATTAGCTTTAATATCATCATATTCATTCAAAGGAACATTTCCAGATTCATTAACAGATGTAGTAAGCATAGGTCCATGTTCCTTTAAAATATCTAAAGCTATTTTATTATTAGGTATTCTAACACCTATTGTTTTATAACCAATTTTATCTAAAACAATAGGCTTACTTTTTAATATTATTGTTAAAGGACCAGGTAAAAATAAATTAATTAATTTTCTTGCATCCTCTGATAAATAAGCAATATCTTCTATTTGCTTAATATCCGCACATAAGCAAGCTAAAGGCTTATCCTTAGATCTATTTTTTATTTTATATATTCTTTCTATTCCTTCTAAATCAAAAATATCACAACCAATACCATATACTGTATCAGTAGGAAATATAATTACTTTATTCATAAAAATCACCTATTATTACAAAAGTCATTCTATCAAGACCTTCTAAATCCTTTTTAGATATTATTTTAGCATTTGGAAAATAATATCTAGCAATATCTTCTATTTCTTTTGTTTTATTATAACCATGCTCAAAAGCAATAATTGCTTTATCATTTAATATATCCTCTGCACCAGCTAAAATGATTTTATAAAATTTTAAACCATCTTTTCCACCAAAAAGTGCAACATTAGGCTCATTATCCTTAACAAGACTTGATACTTCTTCATCCTCAGGAATATATGGTGGATTAGATACTAATATATCAAATTTCATTCCTTTTAATGGTTCTAGCATATCACCTTGATAAAATTTAACATTAGAACCTAATTTTTTATTATTTTCTTTTGCAACCTCTAATGCTTTATCTGAAATATCAGTTGCACAAACATTAATATTAGGCTCTTCTAAGTTTAATGTTATACCTATACAACCAGATCCTGTTGCAACATCACAAGCATTTACTTTTTTATTTTTAAAATATTTATTATATAAGGATAAGACATTTTCAACTAATTCCTCTGTTTCATTTCTTGGAATTAAGACATTTTCATTTACAATAAAATCATATCCATAAAAGCATCTATATCCTATTAAATATTGAATTGGCTTTTCATGATATAAATATAAATCAAATAATTCATTAAATTTATTAATTATATTATCATCAATTTCATCCTCTAGCTTTAAAAATAATTCATTACTTTTTAAACCTGTAACATGCAATAATAATAAATATACAGCACTTTCTTCTTTATTATTTTCTATTGCTAGATTTTCTTTTTCCTTCATAAATTTTTTATATTTCATATCATCACCATTAATAAAAACGATTGCTAGAAAGCAATCGTTTTAATGTTTTATCCCTTTAATCCTCTTGCCTGTCTATCCATATCTTCTACAACGATATCATAGATTTCGCCAAGTGTTCTACAATATTTTAATACATCCCATGGTTCGTTAGTGTGGAAATGAATCTTAATCATATCCTCATCTCCTACTGCAAGGAGGCAATCTCCGTCAAAATGTTCATTGAAATAATCAGAGATAACATCTTCATCAAGATCATGTCCATCAATTAATAATTGTGTATCATATCTATATTTTATTGGTTCCATATTTACCTTCTTTCTATCCCCCACAAAAAATATTATAGCATAATATTATTCAAATTCAATTGTTGCAGGTGGTTTTGATGTGCAATCAAGAAGTACTCTATTAACGCCTTTAACCTCGTTTACAATTCTTCTTGAGATAACATCTAATACATCATAAGGGATTCTTGCCCAATCTGCAGTCATGAAATCTGATGTTTGAACAGCTCTTAACGCAATTGCGTAATCATATGTTCTTTCATCACCCATTACACCTACAGATTGCATATTTGTTAATGCTGCAAAATATTGTCCTAGGTTGCATGATTTATCAACACCAGCCTTTGCGATTTCTTCTCTATAGATGAAATCTGCATCTTGAACAATTCTAACCTTTTCAGCTGTAACCTCACCAATGATTCTAATACCAAGACCAGGACCTGGGAATGGTTGACGGAATACTAAATAATCAGGTATTCCTAATTCTAAGCCTACTTTTCTTACCTCATCCTTAAATAATAATCTTAAAGGCTCAACAATTTCTTTAAAATTAACTACTGAAGGAAGTCCACCAACATTATGGTGAGATTTAATTGTTGCAGATTTACCTAAGCCAGATTCAATTACATCTGGATAAATAGTACCTTGTACTAAATAATCTACTGCACCAATTTTCTTAGCTTCTTCTTCAAATACTCTAATAAATTCTTCACCAATGATTTTACGCTTTCTTTCAGGCTCTACAACACCTTTTAATTTAGCATAAAATCTTTCTTGGGCATTTACTCTTACGAAATTTAAGTTATATGGACCATTTGGACCAAATACAGCTTCAACCTCGTCGCCTTCATTTTTTCTTAAAAGACCATGGTCAACAAATACACATGTTAATTGTTTACCAACGGCTTTTGATAATAATACTGCAGCAACAGATGAATCAACACCACCTGAAAGGGCACATAATACTTTACCATTACCAATCTTTTTACGTAATGTTTCAATTGTTGTTTTAGCAAAATCATCCATTTTCCAAGTGCCCTTGCATCCGCATACATCATATACGAAATTCTTAAGCATTTGCATACCTTCAAGTGAATGATTTACTTCTGGATGAAATTGAACTGCATAAATATTTTTTGCTTCATTTTCCATTGCAGAAACAGGACAAGATGGTGTTTTTGCAACAATTTTGAAGCCTTCTGGTAATTTTGATACAAAATCTGTATGGCTCATCCAAACCTGAGTTTCTTTTGATACATATTTAAATAATTTAGAATTTGTATCAACATCAACCATAGTTTTACCATATTCACGCTTATCAGCATGAGATACTTTTCCACCATTTAAATGTGCAATTGTTTGACATCCATAGCAAATACCTAAAATAGGATATCCAAGGTCAAATAATTTCTTATCTACTAATGGTGCATCTTCACCAAATACAGAATTAGGTCCACCTGTGAATATAATACCCATTGGGTTATATTCTTTAATTTTTTCTAGTGGCATATTATATGGATGAACTTCACAATAAACATTACATTCTCTTACACGACGTGCAATTAATTGATTGTATTGTCCACCAAAATCAAGTACTAATATTTTCTCGATTTCCATAAATACCTCCCTACTTAATATTTAAACGATTAAATATATAATCGACATTTACTAAATAATAATCTAATGTAAAGCAAGAGTCAATTTCTTCATTTGTTAGCATAGATGAAACAACTGGATCTTGTTTTAATAATTCTTTATAATGAGTCTTTGTTTCTAAAGCCTTCATAGCAATAGGCTGTACAGTATCATAAGCTTTCTCACGAACAAAGCCCTTTTCAATTAATTTATATAATACTCTTTGAGCAAAAATAACGCCATGAGTTAAATTAATATCTTCAATCATTTTTTCAGGGAATACAGTTAAATTCTCTAAAATACCTTTAAATCTATTTAACATATAATCCAATAATTCTGTTGCATCAGGTAAAATGATTCTTTCTGTTGCAGAATGAGATATATCACGCTCATGCCATAATGCGATATTTTCAAAGAAAGTATCCATATAGCCACGCATAACTCTTGCACAGCCACAAATATTTTCAGAAGAAATAGGATTTCTCTTATGTGGCATTGCACTTGAACCCTTTTGTCCTTTATTAAAGAATTCTTCTGTTTCTTTAACCTCTTGACGAGATAAATTTCTAACCTCAAGTGCCATTTTTTCAAGCTCACTTGCAACTAAAGCTAA
Organism: Acholeplasmatales bacterium; assembly: GCA_024681175.1. Next base: position 13,885 of record JAILBI010000283.1, on the reverse strand, counting down.
AGCTGACATATAGTGAGCATGACGGTCACGTTGTAATACCTGTGTTGATATTTTTGCATAATCTATTCCTAAATCCTTACAAACAAATTCTTCAATTTGTGGTGGAATATTTGCGAAATTACCAACTGCACCAGATAATTTACCAACCTCAACCTCTTTACATGCATATTCAAATCTATCAAGGCATCTTGTCATATCTGAATACCATAAAGCCCATTTTAAGCCAAATGATGTAATATCTGCATGCATACCATGCGTTCTTCCAATACATGGAGTCATCTTAAATTCAAGTGCTCTTTTTTTAATTACATCCATAATATCATGGATATCTTTTCTTAATATATCATTAGCCTTCTTAAGCATATATCCATTTGCAGTATCTACAACGTCTGTTGATGTTAAACCATAATGAATCCATTTCTTTTCATCACCTAATGATTCACCAACACAGCGTGTAAATGCAACAACATCATGCTTAGTTACAGCTTCAATTTCTTTAATTCTGTCTACAGTAAATGTAGCTTTATCAAGCTTAGGAAGATCTTCCTTTGGTACAACACCAAGCTCACTCCAAGCCTTTGCATTAGATATTTCTACCTTTAAATATGCATCGAATTTAGCTTCTTCAGTCCAAATATCACGCATAACCTTTCTTGAATATCTTTCAATCATTATTTTTTATCCTCCATATGGCGTAAGAAACTTTCAATAGTATTTTCCATTAAACAAGAAATAGTCATAGGACCAATTCCACCAGGAACCTTAGTAATATATGATGCAATATCTTTTACATTATCAAAATCAACATCGCCACATAATTTACCAGTTACTGGGTCTCTATTAACACCAACATCAATTACAACTGCACCATCTTTAACCATATCCTTAGTAATAAATCTTGGTTTACCTACAGCAGCAACTAAAATATCTGCAGTTTTACAAACATCTGCTAGATTTTTAGTTCTACTATGAGCAATAGTAACAGTTGCGTTTCTATCTAATAATAATTTAGATACAGGTAAACCTACAATATTTGATCTACCTACAACAACGGCATTTTTACCTTCAATTTGGATATTTTTACTATCTAATACTTGAATAATACCTCTTGGAGTACAAGGAACTGTACCCTTTTGCTTTAAATATAAGCTTGCAACATTTTCAGGATGGAAGCCATCTACATCCTTTGTAGGCTTAATGGCATTTATAACACAGTCAGAATTAATATGCTTTGGAAGAGGTAATTGAACTAAAATACCATCTACTAAATCATCATTATTTAAATCATCAATTAATTTTAATAATTCTTCTTGTGTTGTAGTATCAGGTATTCTAATAGTATTATTAACAATACCAATTTCAATACATGCTTTTTCTTTTCCGCTTACATAAGAAACTGATGCAGGATTATCTCCAACTAATATTACTGATAATTTAGGTAATCTACCATATTTTGCTTCAAATGTAGCTACCTGTGCCTTCATTTTTTCTTTCTTTAAAGCTGATAATTCTTTTCCGCTAATTATTTCTGCCATATTTAATACCTACTTTCTAAATGCCTTCGCACCGATATCAGTACGATGATAAAGATTATCACTCTTTATCTTATTTACTAAATCATTACAATTTTTATTTGCTTCCTCTAAAGTTTTACCCTTAGCATAAACAAATAATACACGACCACCATTTGTTAAAAGGTTGCCCTTTTCATCATATTTAGTGCCCATATGATAAATAGAATCAAATGTAGCACCTTCAATTAAATGGCCTTTTTCATATTTTCCAGGATATCCCTTTGATGCTAAAACAATACCAATGCAGCATTCATTATCCCATGTTAATAAAGGCTTTTTACCATCAACTATTGCCATAAATGCATCATATATATCAGAAGTTAATCTTGGTAAAACAACTTCTGTTTCAGGATCTCCAAATCTACCATTAAATTCAATTACCTTAATTCCATTTTTAGTCTTCATAAGACCACCATATAAAACACCTTTAAATGGTACGCCTTCATTAACCATAGCCTTAGCTGTAGGAATCATAATTTTATTTAATGCATATTCATAATCTTCTTTTGTGATGAAAGGAAGTGGTGTATATGCACCCATTCCACCTGTATTAGGACCTTCATCATTATCATAAGCTCTCTTATGATCTTGTGCCATTTCAAGTGGATAAACATTTTCACCATCTACAAAGCACATGAATGAAAATTCAGGTCCCTTTAAGAATTCTTCAACAACAACCTTGCCTTCACCAAATTTATCATCTAAAAGCATATCCTTTAATGCAGCATCTGCTTCTTCATAAGTTTCAGCAATAACTACACCCTTTCCTGCAGCAAGTCCATCATATTTGATAACTGCTGGTAAAGGAGCAAGTCTAACATTTCTAATAGCTTCTTCGTAATCAACATATGTTTCATATCTAGCTGTTGGAATATCATATTTGCTCATTAATTCTTTTGCAAAATTCTTAGATGATTCAATTTGAGCTGCAGCCTTTGTTGGACCGAATACCTTAAATCCATTAGCTTCTAATACATCTGTAACACCTTTAGCTAAAGATGCTTCAGGTCCTACTACTACTAATGATGGATTTACTTTCTTTGCAAATGCTAAAATGCCATCGACATCCTCACTAGATACGTTTACGCATTCTGCTTGCTTAGAAATTCCAGCATTTCCTGGTAAAGCATAAATTTTTGTAACCTTTTTTGATTTTGATAATGCATCAACAATTGCATGCTCACGACCACCAGAACCAATTACTATTACTTCCATAAAATCTCTCCTTATATCAATTAGTGCTTGAAATGACGCATACCTGTAAATGCCATAGGTACGTTCTTTTCATTTGCTAAATCAATGCTGTCTTGATCCTTTTTAGAACCGCCAGGTTGAACAACAGCAACAACACCATTTTCGATACCATATTGTAATGTATCTGAGAATGGGAAGAATGCATCAGATGCTAATACTAAGCCATCCTTTACACCTCTTGAATGAGCTTCTTCAATTGCAATCTTTGCAGCACCAACACGGTTCATTTGACCTGCGCCAACACCACATGTTGTACCATTTTTAACTACAACAATTGCATTAGATTTTACATGCTTAACAATTTTCCAACCAAAGTTCATATCAGATAATTGTTGTTCTGTAGCCTTTGTATTTGTAATAACCATATCTTGTGTAATAGTTTTAATTTCAGTATCTTGATCTTGACATAAAATACCACCATTAACTGTTACATATTGAGGTTGCTTTGGATAATCACCTAATTTAAATTCAATAATTCTTAAATCTGGTCTCTTTGCGAAAGCTTCTAAAGCTTCTTTTGTATAACCAGGAGCTAAAATAACTTCTAAGAAAATAGATTTTCCTTTTTCGCCATGATCAAATTTAATTAAATTTGCAGCTTCTAAATCAATAACTTGGTTTGTTGCAACAATACCACCAAAGATTGATACAGGATCTGATTCATAAGCCTTTAACCAAGCTTCTTTTAAATCCTTACCAATAGCAGCTCCACATGGATTCATATGCTTTAAGCCCATAGCAAATGGAGTATCACCAAATTCTCTAACAATATTTAATGCAGCATTTGCATCTTGAATATTGTTATAAGATAATTCCTTACCTTGAATTTGTTTAGCATTTGCAAGTGAATAAGGTAAATCCTTTTCTGTTGCATAGAATTTAGCAGCTTGATGTGGATTTTCACCATATCTTAAACTTTGTACTAAATCAGCTTCAATGAATAATTTTTCATTTAAGCCAGCTTTTTCTCTCATATATCGAGCGATCATAGTATCATATTCTGCAGTTAAAGTATAAACCTTTGCAGCAAGCTCTAATCTTGTTTGATATGTAGTATCGCCATTTTCTTTAATTTCTTTTAATACTCTATCATAATCATTGATATCAGATACTACTGTTACATATTTATGATTTTTAGCAGCTGATCTTAGCATTGATGGTCCGCCGATATCAATATTTTCAATTGCTTCAGCAAATTCAGCACCACGTTCAATTGTTTTCTTAAATGCATATAAATTAACACATACTAAATCAATATATTCAATATTATGTTCCTTTACTTGCTTAACATGTGATTCTAAATCTCTTACTGCAAGTAAACCACCATGAACATTTGGATGTAGAGTCTTAACTCTTCCATCTAAGATTTCAGGGAATCCTGTAATATCAGAAATATCAATTGCTTTAACACCACCTGCAATTAATACCTTTTTAGTACCGCCTGTAGATACAATTTCGTAGCCACATTCTTCAAGACCTTTACAAAATTCTACTACACCAGTTTTATCAGTAACACTTACTAATGCTCTTTTCATTGTTATTCTCCTTTTAATACCTTATTAATAGCTTCAATATATAATACATGCTCTATTTGATGAATTTTTGCTTCAACCTCATCTATATCATTTCCATAATATTCAAAGCCACGTTGCATAATAATCTTTCCAGAATCAACGCCACTATCAACATAATGAACAGTAACGCCAAATACCTTTACACCATATTCAAACGCATCTTTAATACCATGAGCCCCCTTAAATGAAGGAAGTAAGGCAGGATGAATATTAATCATCTTACCTTCATATTTATCTAATAATACTTCACCAATAAATCTCATATAGCCTGCAAGACAAATTAAATCTGGATGATATTGTTCCATAACACTTGCAATTTTAGTTTCATAATCCTTCTTACCATTGTAATCCTTACTAGAAAATACAAATGAAGGAACATTATGATTTTTAGCTCTTTCAATGACATAAGCATCCTTATTATCACAAACCATTAAAGCTACCTTTGCGTCAATTAAGCCTTTTTCACAAGCATCAACAATTGCTTCAAAATTAGTTCCAGATCCACTTGCGAATACAATAATATTTTTCATTATTTATGAATCTCCACTTTTCCTGCTTCGTCTGTTACAGAACCGATAATATATGCTTTATCACCATATTTTGCAAGAATGTCGATTGCTTTTTGAGCTTCTTCCTTATTAGGCATTGCCATAACCATACCAATACCCATATTATAAATATTAAACATTTCTCTATGGTTAACCTTGCCATATTTTTCTAAGAATTTAAATACTGGTAAAATTGGCCAAGAGCCTTCAATTACATCAATACCCATATCCTTAGTTAAGATTCTTGGAATATTTTCATCGAATCCGCCACCAGTAATATGTGCAACACCATGAACATCACAATTTTTAATTACATCTAAAACTTGCTTACAATAAATTCTTGTAGGAGTTAATAATACTTCTCCAACAACTCCATTTAATTCATCTGAATAAGAATGAAGATTAATCTTATTATCACTAATAATTTTTCTAACTAATGAAAAACCATTAGAATGTACACCACTTGATGCAATACCAACTAAGATATCACCAGGCTTAACCTTAGAATCATCAATTAATTTTGATTTTTCAACAACACCTACCGCAAAGCCTGCAATATCATATTCACCATCAGAATACATACCAGGCATTTCAGCAGTTTCACCACCAATTAAGGCACATCCTGCTTGAATACAACCATCAGAAACACCCTTAACGATTCTTTCAAGCTTTTCAGGAATAGCATGACCTAATGCAACATAATCTAAGAAAAATAATGGTTCAGCACCTTGTGCTAATACATCATTTACACACATTGCAACAGCATCAATTCCAATAGTATCATGCTTGTCCATTTCAAATGCGATTTTTAATTTAGTACCAACGCCATCAGTTCCTGATACTAGCATTGGTTCTTTATAATTTAATTTAGTAAGATCGAACATTCCTCCGAATGATCCAATATCAGATACACAGCCTAAACGGTTAGTTGCCGCAACATGCTTTTTATATCTTCTTACTGCTTCATATCCAGCTTCTAAATCTACGCCAGAACTTCCATATGCTTTTGAACCCATATTATCCTCCAATTAATCATTCAAAGTACTAAGACGCTTATAAACTTCTCTATAAGCACCCATAACATCACCTAAATCTCTTCTAAATCTATCTTTATCAAGGTGATCATTTGTTTCTGCATCCCAAAGTCTCATGCAGTCAGGTGATATTTCGTCTGCAAGAACAATTTTACCATCGCTTGTTCTTCCAAATTCTAGCTTGAAATCAACTAATTTGATTCCAACCTTTTTAAATAATTCAATTAAAACATCATCAACCATAAATGTTAATTTTTTAATTTCAGCTAATTCTTCATAAGTGCATGCACCTACGGCAATCGCTTGGTCATCATTAACCATTGGATCGCCTAAGGCATCACTTTTATAGCTTAATTCAAATACTCTATGTGTAAGTACTTTTCCTTCTTCAAGACCAAGACGCTTAGCCATAGAACCAGCAATTATATTTCTACAAATAACTTCTAAAGGAAAAATTGTTACTTTTCTGCAAAGCTGATCAGTATCATTTAATGTTTCAATATAATGTGTAGGAATACCCTTCTTAATTAAAATATTATATATAATTGTTGTAATTTTATTATTAAGCATTCCTTTGCTTTCAAATTGTGCATGCTTTGCACCATTTCCAGCAGTTGCATCATTTTTATAATGCATAATGATTAAATCATCATCATTTGTTGCATATACCTGCTTTGCTTTTCCTTCATATAATAATTTACCTTTTTCCATGCTTTATGCCTCTTTTCTTCATAAAATAATCTACAGCATTTTTGAATATATCTTGTTCCTTTTTACCATAGATATTCTTAAATAAATTCTTTTCATAACGTTCGCTATGACCCATCTTACCTAAAATTAAACCATCACCAGATGATACGATACCTTCAATTGCATAATAAGATCCGTTAGGGTTATAAGGAGCTTGACCTGTAAGCTTACCCTTATCGTCTACATAACAGAATGCAATTTGACCATTCTTGATAAGGTCTTGTGCCATTTCCTCAGAAACAACAAATTTACCTTCACCATGTGATACTGCAATTTCATGGATCTCTCCAGTATGATAGCTTGCTAACCAAGGTGATTTATTTGTCATAACCTTTGTAGAAACGATTTGTGATACGTGACGATTAATATTATTACGGAATAATGTTGGAGATTCCTTTGTAACCTCACCAAGCTTACCATAAGGTAATAAACCTGATTTAACAAGTGCTTGGAATCCGTTACAAATACCAAGGATTAATCCTTTTCTATCTAGTAAACGGTTAATTGCAGCTTTAACATCTTCTTGATTTAATACATTTGCAATAAATTTTGCAGATCCATCAGGCTCATCACCTGCAGAGAAGCCTCCTGATAGGACGAAAATATCTGCATTATCAATATTTTGTGCCATCTCTTTAATAGATTCATTAATATCTTTAGATGTTAGATTACGGAATACCATAACCTTAGTTTGTGCACCTTCCTTTTCAAATGCCTTAGCTGTGTCATAATCACAGTTTGTACCAGGGAATACAGGAAGGAATACATTAACTTCTTTCTTATTATTTAAAGCTGTAACTTTAGCCTTATAAGGCTTGATTGCTTTAATAATTGTGCTATCTTCACCTTTATCTTTATAAACTGAAGTAAATTTATTTCTATTAGCTTCATAAAGCTCTTCTAAGCTAAATTTATTCTTATTAATTTTTGCAACGCTAGCTTTAATAGTTCTACCTAAAAGCTTAACATTTTTACCATGTAAATGGTGATTTGTTTCAACAATAATTGAACCATAATTATATGCATCTAATAGATTTTCATCGTAATTGATATCAAATCCAACATTATTACCAAAACTCATCTTTGCTAATGCTTCAATTACACCACCAAATCCAAGTGCATATCCTGATAAGATTGTTCCATCCATGATTTTTTCATGAACAAAATTGAAATTTTCCTTAAGCATATCAAGATCAGGTGTATAATCCTTCTTTTCTGTATGCTTAACGATATAAATATAATGTCCTGATTTCTTAAATTCTGGAGAAATAACCTTTCTTGCATCAACTGTTGTAATACCAAATGCCATTAACATTGGTGGAACCTTTAAATCATTAAATGTTCCAGACATTGAATCCTTACCACCAATTGATGGAAGACCTAATTCTGTTTGCATCTTTAATGCACCAAGTAATGCTGCAAGTGGCTTACCCCAAGATAATTTTTCATGCATATGCTCGAAAAATTCTTGATAAGAGAAACGCATTGTTGAATAATCTCCACCTGCTGCAACAACCTTTGCACAAGCTTCAACTACTGAATACATTGCACCATGATATGGAGACCAAGATGAAATGTATGGGTTATAACCATAAGCCATAATTGATGCTGTATTAGTTACCGCATTTCCTACAGGTAATTTTTCACAAGATACTTGTGTTTCTGTTCTTTGATATTTTCCACCAAATGGCATTAATACTGTTGAACGACCAATTGTTGAATCGAACATTTCAATTAAGCCTTTTTGAGATAAAACATTATTATCTGATAATGCAGATAAAATTCTTTCCTTTAAAGGCTTTTCTTCTTTAATGAATGGATTTTTATCTTCAACTGCGCCAATTTCAGCCTTTGTATGATGAACTGCACCAGCACTATCAATGAAATCTCTTGATAAATCAACGATTGTTCTTCCGCGATAATGCATTACTAAACGATTAGTATCAGTTACTTCTGCAACCTTATTAACTTCAACGTTTTCTTCATTACAATATTTAATGAATTCTTCAACATCTTTTGCTTCAACTACTACAGCCATTCTTTCTTGTGATTCAGATATTGCAAGCTCTGTTGCATTTAATCCAGAATATTTAGTAGTTACATTATCAAGCATAATGTCAAGACCAGGGGCAAGCTCACCAATTGCTACTGATACACCACCAGCACCAAAGTCATTTGATTTTTTAATTAATTTATCAACCTCAGGTCTACGGAATAGATGTGAAATTTTTCTTTCTTCAGGTGCATTACCCTTTTGTACTTCACTTGAGCAAACCTCTAATGATTTAGTATTATGCTCCTTTGAAGAACCAGTTGCACCACCGATACCATCACGGCCAGTTCTACCACCAAGAAGTAAAATTACGTCTCCTTTTGCAGGTGATTCTCTTCTTACAGCTTCAGCCTTAACAGCACCAACAACTGCACCAACTTCTAAACGCTTTGCAACATAATTATCATGATAAATTTCTCTTACATGTGTTGTTGCAAGGCCAATTTGGTTACCATATGATGAATAACCTTGGGCAGCCTTAGTAGAAATAATTCTTTGAGGTAATTTACCTTTAATTGTATCTTTAACTTCTGCATAAATGTTTCCTGCGCCTGTTACACGCATTGCTTGGTAAACATATGCACGACCAGAAAGTGGATCACGAATTGCGCCACCTAAACAAGTAGATGCACCACCAAATGGCTCAATTTCTGTAGGATGGTTATGAGTTTCATTTTTGAATTGTAATAACCATTTTTCTTCTTTGCCATCAACATCAACATTAACAAAAATTGAACAAGCGTTATTTTCTTCTGATTCTTCTAAATCATCAAGCTTACCAATTTTCTTTAAATATCTTGCACCAATTGTTGCAAGATCCATTAAGCAAAGCTTCTTTTCTTCTCTTTTTAGATCTTTTCTGATGTTGTAATATTGGTCAAGTGATTCTTCAAATTCACCCTTCATGAATGATTCATCAATTGTAATTTCATCTAATACAGTGCCAAATGTTGTATGACGACAATGGTCTGACCAATATGTATCAAGAATTCTTAATTCTGTTTCCCAAGGATCTCTTCCTTCTTTTTTGAAATAATCAATGACACATTTAAGGTCATCCTTATTCATTGCAAGACCCATTTCTTTAATATATGAATCAAGCTTATCATCTTCCATTTTAATGAAGCCCTCTAAAACCTCTACAGGCTTAATTGGAGCCTTTTCCATATCAGATAATTTTGTTAAATCCTTTTCTCTTGATTCAACTGCGTTAATTTCATATTTCTTAATTTTTTCAATATCTTCATCAGTTGTATCATCATCTAAAATTAAGATTCTTCCTGAACGAATGTTAATGTCTGCTTCAGGATTAATAAGCTTTACACAATCAATTGCAGATGAAGCTCTTTGGTCAAATTGACCAGGCAAGAATTCTTGTGCGATATATTTCTTACCAGTTAAATCTAATTCATCAAATACATTGTCTGTGACAATTTCCCCGAATACTTGATATCTAGATTTTTCTAAAAGATCTTCTGTAAAATTAAATAAATCATAAACATTAATTAATCTTAAATTCTTTAATTCAAGTCCAAGGTTTAAATTTAAATCTGCTTGAATTGATTTTGCTTGAACCTGAAACTCAGGTAATTTTTCAACATATATTCTGTAATCCATTATTTTTCCCTCGCAAACAAATTTTTATATTTAAAATCATATTCATCACTAGTTGTATTAGTGAATGTTATATGAGCCATCTTTCTTCTTTCTCTTACTTCTGTTTTGAAATAATCATGAATATGAATGTTTTCCCCTTCTTTTAATTTCTTCATATTCTCATAATCAAAGCCTAAAATATTTTTCATAATAGTAGGAGATAATAATTTAGGCTCTTTAATATCTTCTTCTAATAAGAATGATGCAAGCTCACTATATTGTGATACATTACATCCTTCAATTGTGTAGTGACCACTATTATGTGGACGGGGTGCCATTTCATTGAAATAAAATTCATCACCCTTTACAAAATACTCAATTGTAAGTATTCCATAATAATTACAATCAATCATAAATTTTTCTGATGCAGCACGAATCTTTTTAAATAATTCTTTTTCATGATCTACAACACATAAATCTAAGATTCCTTTTTTATGATGATTTATTCCCATTGGAAATGATATACATTTATCTTTAGATCTAATTACGATACAAGATGTTTCATAATCAAATTTAATGAATTGTTCTAAGATTCCTTGTCCCTCTAGATAAGGCTTAACCTTTTCAATATCATCTTTATTTCTAATTAAAACCTGACCATGACCATCATAACCTAATGTTGTAGTTTTATATAATGCAGGATATGATAATTTATTAAGTCCTTCTTCTAAATCCTTCAAAGAATTAATTTCATAATAATCAGGTGTTTTTAAACCATGCGCTCTAGCATTATTTTTTTCTCTAATTCTATTTTGAGAATCAAATAAAGGTTCAATTCCTTGTGGAATATTATATGTATTTTTTAAATAAATTAATTTATCAGCTGGTACATTTTCAAATTCATAAGTTAATACATCACTCTTGTCACCAAGCTCTTTTAACTTATCTAAATCGCCATAATCACCAACTATTATTTCATCACAAACATGTGAACATGAACAATTTGGATTAGGATCTAAAGCTAATACATAAGCTCCTTTTTTCTTTAAGCTTTCTGCAAGCATCATACCAAGTTGTCCACCACCAATAATTCCTACTTTTTTCATAATATCCTCGAAATTAATAAAAAAATAGCACTAAAAAGTGCTAATTCTCCATACTAAAAACACCATTCATTATAAATGGAATATGTTTCTCTTTATTTATATGCATCATTTTATTGTTTAACATATAAAGGGTCCCCTAAATTACTCTTTTATTTTATTAAAATAAAAGGGCAATATTACATAACCCATTTTATCACATTTACTATTTATAGTAAATATATAAAACTAGACTAAAAGGTATATTTAGTATCATAGAAAACAATTTCATAAACAAAAAAAGAGCCCAAAAGCTCTTTTATTTGTCTATAAATTACTCCCAAGTAACATCACTTTCATATAAATATAAATTTGTATCTCCTATAAAGAGTAACATATTACCTTTATTATAAACATTACCATCCTTATCCTTTACTGATTTATATCCATTTGGAATATATTCAGATAAGAATGAGCCATATGGTATAGATACAGTTGATAATTTTTCATCATTTTTATAGAAAGTAATATTTATATTTTCAGTTGTAAATCTATCAGCTATAAAGTGATTATTTTCTTTATAATATCTATCTGTGTTATAAGGTATAATAAGATTAACACTATCTTTAAATGCATTATCATTGCCGATTGATGGATTTCCATATACTGATTGGAAATATACTTTTTCTAATCCCGACACCTTACTAAAAGCATATGCACCAATGTTTTCAACATTAGATTTAATAATTATTTTTTCTGCTTGACCACGAACATATGAAATGGATTTTATATTGTCATCTACTACATATGTATTCGTGTTAATATAATCTAAGGCTAGAACAGAACCTAATACTAATTTTTCTTTATTTACAGTAAATTTTGTATCCCAAAAAGCATTATATTCAATATATTCAACAAACTCACCGCCAATAATTTCTTCAATTTTTGAACCGGCAAATGCAGAATCATAAATATATTTTACATTATTTAATTTTACTTTTTTTAAATTAGAATGACTTAATGCTCCATATGAAATTGTTGTAACATTTGAAGGGATATCAATTTCTTCTAGATTAATATCAGCATATATTAATGAACCACCATATGTTAATAAGCCATTTTCTAATTTCAATCTATTATTTTCAGATTCATCAGTTACGCTTTCTAATTTAGTATTATAAAATGCATTATCAAAGCGTCTATGAACATCTTTACCATATAAAGTAAGTGTTTTTAAATTTGTATTATAAAATGCTTCAGCACTAACTATTTCCAACATCTTTGAAAATACAAATTTTTCTATCTTAGTATTTGCAAAAGCACGAATCCCAATTTCAGACAGTTTTGATTTCTTATCTATTAACGATGATTTATTTCCATTTTCATCAATGAAATTAACTTCTTTTAAATTAATTGCACCAGCAAATGCCTCATCTTTAATATATCTTACAGTTGTAGGAATGTTTACAACTTCAATTTTTTTATTACCCTTAAAGGCATTAGGGGCAATTGTTGTTACTTCATAATCGGAATCATCAAAATGAAAATAAGATGGAATAGTTATTTCAGTCAAATCCATGCTTTCTTCTGGTAATCCCACAATAGTGGCATAATCATCATTAAATGTAACAAGAAGCGCATTGTCTTGTTTATTCTCAATTGTTGAAGTTATATCTTCTACTTCATTATTATCATTTTTTTCTTTACATGCTCCGAGCATAATTAATGATAATGGTATTAATGATAATAATAAGAATTTTTTCTTTTTCATTTACATTTACTCCTTTTATAAAACACAATAATAATTATAACTACCAATCCCCACAAAATGCAACAAAAAAAGCCTTCTTTGTAAGGCTTTTTATTTGTATTATAATTCAATTTTTAAAACATCTGATGTTTGTTTTGCTCTAAAATCTTCAAGCTTTTTAGCTAAAGCTTTATCAGATAAAGCAAGAATTGCAACAGCTGATAATGCCGCATTTTTAGCTTGATTAATAGCAACAGTTAAACATGGTACTCCACCTGGCATTTGAACAATAGATAATAATGAATCAAGTCCAGATAAAGCTCTTGATTTAACTGGAACACCAATTACTGGTAATGTTGTCATTGCTGAAACCATACCAGGTAAATGAGCTGCACCGCCTGCACCTGCAATAATAACTTTTAATCCACGTTCTTTTGCACTATGTGCATATTCAAACATTAAATCTGGAGTTCTGTGTGCAGAAACAACTTTCTTTTCATATTCAACACCAAATTCTTCTAATACTTTGCATGCATCTTTCATTACTTCATAATCTGAATTTGAACCCATTATTACGCCAACTTGAATTGCCATATTATTTTTCCTCTAATATTTCAAATAATTTCTTTGCAGCTAGTGCTGGACCTTCATGCTCCATTCCTGGAACAGC
>JAILBI010000218.1 GCA_024681175.1 Acholeplasmatales bacterium | reverse complement strand
TGATAATAGTTCGGAGATTAAATATGTTGAAAATGATCCTAATAATTATCATTATTATATTCATAGTATTAAAGGTGTTTTACAAGAAAATAGACCTGTTGTTTTACTCTTAAAGAATGCTAAATATTATAATAATAATTTTGAAGAAGTATCTAAAGAAGATTTAGTTCTTACAGATGGATGTATTTTTAAAATTTATTTTGAAATAATATTAGAATCTTATCCAGAACAAATCCCATCTTTATATGTATTCATTTAAATAAACTAAAACCCCTCGAAATAAATCGAGGGGTTATTATTATTTTTTTTCTTCAACCATTTTTTTAAATGATTCAAGATCTTTAAAATCTTCAAATTTTGCAATATAAAATTCATTACCCATTGCGGCTGATAGAACATCAGACATTCTTTCATGCATTTGAATTAAAGGGAATTTTGCTTTAATTTCTTCAAATGTATATTTATAATTAAATCTATCACGTCTACCATAATACATACAATAATATTTTGGATAATCTAATTTAACATTTACAATCTTGTCATAACAAACTATATCTGCATATATTTGATATGTATCAACTGATTGTGCAAAATTAATCATATCAGGAGTATATCCTCCAGGTGGTCTCATATTAACCTCTAAGGCTACGATATCACCTATTTTACCAAGACCATGCTTTTCTTTTGTTAATCTAAAGAATTCTAAATGGAAATATCTAGATTTAATATTAAATGCTTTTAATACTCTTTTACCAATTTCATATACATCATTTGGTACATTTTTATTTACATAATATGATACTTCTAAATTATCATTTACAATATCTGCAATAGAAGGAGGGAAGACCTCATTATCACAAAATACAGGATTAGATTTAGAATCACATACACCATCAAATGAAATGATATTACCATAAATGTATTCTTCCATAATATATTTACATGTAAATGGCTTAGAATAGAAAAATTCCATATCAGATAAATTATCTAATCGATATGTCATTGAGGCACCTACACCAACATCGGGTTTAACAATAACAGGAAATCCTACCTCATCAATGAATTTTTTATCTTCCTCTAAGGTACTACATATTTTATATCTTGCTACAGGAACCTTAGCTTTAATATAAAATTCTTTCATATTTGATTTAGATGTAAATGTAACTACATCCTCAGGCTTAGCACCATTTATATTAAAATCTCTTCTTAATTTAGCATCTTGTCTTAACCAATATTCATTATTAGATTCAAGCCAATCTATTTTGCCATATTTAAATGCGAAATATGCAACTGCACGATAAACCTCATCATAATTTTCAAGAGAATTAACCTTATAATATTCATCAAGAGATCTAATTACATCACTAGATAATTCTTGATATGGTGTATCACCAATACCAAGGACTGTTACACCATTTTTCTTTAATCTATCACAAAAATTATAATAATTTTTAGGGAATGCAGGTGATATAAAAATAAAATTCATAAAATACCTCCCTTATCATTAAATATTATAACACTTAGTTATAATAAAAATAGATAGAAAACGATTTTACAATATTAGTATAAAATTAAATATATTTTGTGATTAAAGCTAATATATGATAAAATTTAAAAAAAATGGAAGTGATATTATGGCAATTGAAATTAAAGATGAAGAAATAAAAGATCTTGAGGAAGAAATTAAAGATGAAGAAAAGGAAGATGTTGCTTCATCTTTAGAAAAAGATATTAAGAAAAATGAAGAAATAGAAGTTAAACAAAATAAAAAAGAAAAAAAAGAAGCTAAGACAAAAGAAAAGAAGGAATTAAGAAAACAAAAAAATAATGAAACTAAAGAAAAAGTTAAAGAAGGCTTTAATTTATATAAATTCATTATTGAGGTTATAATCACTGTTGTCTTAATTGCTTTTGCTATAACTATTTTTATTGATAAAGAGCATGCTTCATTCTTAATTATTTTAATATCTGGTGGTGTAACAGTATTTGCTGCTATATTAAGATTATTTGGATTATTAAAGAAGGATACAAATCCATTTGTAAGAAAAGCTTCATTAATAATTTATATATTACATTTAATTTTAGGTATTTATTTAATAATTGCTGCATTTGTATATAATTCAGAAATTAATTCAAATGAAGGCATATCTAAATTTAGTAAATTTAATAATGAGAATTATCCATATTTCTTATCAGCTATATTATATACACAAGCTGTTATGTTCTTTTGGAAATCAATTATTCATAAAATACCTACAGGTAAATTTATATTCTGGTTAAATATTTTCTTAGTAACTGTTGCAGTATTAATCGTTGCATTTGCAAAAGATATTAATACAAATAAAATTGTAGTTGCTTTAGGTATTATTATTTTACTTTGTGCATTAATTATTGGTATTGATGCAGGTGTTGGATATTATCATTTTAGAAATGGTAAAGGAAAACCAAAGAATGATAAAAAAGAAGATTCTAAAGAAGAAGATAAAATTGATGCACCATCAAAGGATATAGATCCATCAATTATTGGTGAAAAGGATGATAGAGATCAACCTATGATAAGCTAAATTAAAAAAGTAAATTCTT
>JAILBI010000191.1 GCA_024681175.1 Acholeplasmatales bacterium | reverse complement strand
TTTCTGCTTCTTCAAAGATTTCATTTGCATGTGCTTCAAATACATCAGCTGTAATTTCTTCACCACGATGGGCAGGAAGACAATGCTGAACCATACATCCTGGATGTGCAATATCCATAATTTTTGAATTAACCTGATATATGCCTTCAAATGCTTTTCTTCTAATTTCAGCTTCTCCTTCTTCACCCATTGATGCCCAAACATCAGTGAAAATTACATCTGCATCCTTTGCAGCAACCATTGGGTCATTAGTCATTTCAAACATACCTGGGTATTGTTTTGTAAATTCCTTAATATGCTCACAAATCTCATATCCCTTTGGAGATGCAATAGACACCTTCATACCTACTCTTAAGCAACCAACGATAACTGAGTTTGCCATATTATTACCATCACCGATGAAGCATGCCTTTAAGCCATCAAATGAGCCTTTAATTTCTCTTATTGTCATAAGGTCAGCTAATACCTGACATGGATGACAATAATCAGTTAATGCATTAATGATTGGAACTGAGCCAAATCTTGCAAGATCTTCAACCTCTTTTTGAGCATATGTACGAATCATAATACCATCAAGATATCTTGATAATACTCTTGCAGTATCCTCAACTGGCTCACCACGACCAATTTGTAAATCTCTTGATGATAAGAATAAACCAGTACCACCAAGCTCATAAATACCAACCTCAAATGATACACGAGTTCTTGTAGATGATTTTTGGAAAATCATTCCAAGCTTTTTACCCTTTAAAAGGGGATGAGGAATACCATTTTTTCTTTGGAATTTTAATTGATCTGCTAAATTTAAAATATCAAGTATTTCATTTCTAGATAATTGTTCTAATGTTAATAAATGCTTCATATTATGCCTCCTTTAATACACTAAATAGGATATTTAAACCTTTTTCAATTTCTTCTTTTGTGATTGTTAAAGGTGGAAGTAATCTTAATTTATTTTTAGCAGTTAAAATAATTAAACCATTTTCAATACATTTAACAGCTAATTCCTTACTAGTTTTATCTGAATTTAATTCAATACCAAGCATTAAACCCTTACCAGATACGCTTTTAATCTTATCGCAAGCTAAAAGCTTATTCTTAATATATTCACCTTTTTCTTTTACTGAAGCTAAGAATTTATCATCAATTCTTTTAATAATAGAATATCCTGCTGCTGCACAAATTGGGTTACCACCAAATGTTGTGCCATGCTCACCATATGATAATGTTTTTTCAGTCTTATCATTAAATAAGATTGCACACATTGGTAAACCACCTGCAAGACCCTTAGCTGTAGTTACAATATCAGGATTTACGCCATATTCCTCATATGAATATAAATATCCTGTTCTTCCGTTACCTGTTTGAACCTCATCAACAATGAATAAAATATCTTTTTCTTTACATACATCTTGAATATGCTTAATAAATTCTTTATCAAGTGGTAATACACCACCTTCACCTTGAATTGTTTCAATCATGATTGCACATGTTTTATCAGATATTTTAGAATCAAGATCAGCAATATCATTTGCTTTTGCATATTTAAAGCCATCAACAAATGGGAAGAAATAATTATGGAATACATCCTGTCCTGTTGCAGATAATGTTGCAATAGTTCTTCCATGGAATGAATTAATTAAAGTAATTATTTCATATCTTCCTTTTCCATATTTATCAAATGAATATTTTCTTGCTGTCTTAATTGCACATTCATTTGCTTCAGCACCAGAATTTCCAAAGAATACCTTTTTCATTCCAGTCTTTTCACATAAAAGCTTTGCAAGCTTTGTTTGTGGCTCACTATAATATAGGTTTGATGTATGTTGAATTTTATGTGCTTGTTCGCATACAGCATCAACCCATTCCTTATCCTGAGCACCAAATGAATTAGTACCAATTCCTGATGAGAAATCAATATATTCTTTACCATCAAAATCAACAAAAGTTGCATTATGGCCTTCTTTGATAACTACATTAAATCTATTATAAGTATTAATAATATTTTCTTTATCATTTTTAACAATCTCAATTGCTTTATTATCGCTCATAATAAATCACTCCTTTATTTAAATTCAGTACCAATTCCTTCATCAGTTAATAATTCAATAATAATTGAGTGAGGAACTCTACCGTCAATAATAGTAACGTTTTTAACGCCTCTTCTTACTGCATCTACACAGCATTCAACCTTTGGTATCATGCCTCCTGCAATAATTCCTTCATTTTCTAATTTCTTTAAATCAGAAACATAAATACTTCTAATTAATGAATTAGGATCATCCTTATCCTTCATAACACCTTGGATATCAGTCATTAAAATGAACTTTTCTGCACCAAGGGCACCTGCGATTCTTGATGCTGCTGTATCTGCATTAATATTATATACATTACCATCATTATCATAACCAAGTGTAGAAATTACAGGAATATATCCTTTTTCTAAATTATCAAGGATAATTGTTGGATTAATATCAGTGATATTACCAACATATCCAAGCTCATCATTAATCTTTTCAGCTTTTATTAAACCTGCATCAAGGCCTGATAAGCCTACAGCCTTTGCACCCTTTAAATTAAGCTCTTTAACTAAATTCTTATTTAATTTACCAGATAAAATTTGTAATACAACATCAATTGTTTCTTCATCAGTGACTCTTAAGCCATTTACAAATTTAGAATCATGGTTAATCTTTTTAAGCATTGCTGAAATTTCAGGTCCGCCACCATGAGCTAAAACAACCTTAATGCCTACTGAATGAAGCATTACGATATCTTGCATAACAAGCTCTTTTAATTCTTCATTAATCATGGCATTTCCACCATATTTAACTACTACAATTTTATCTCTATATTTTAATATATAAGGAAGTGCTTCAGATAACACCTTTGCTCTATCTTTTAAATCTATCATCATATTAGCTTCTATAATCTCCGTTGATTTTTACATAATCATATGTTAAATCACAACCGAAGGCTTCAGCCTCTCCTTTCCCATCATGAAGATCAATAAATATTTCAATATCATCTTCAAGAAGAATTTCTTTAGCCTTTTCTTCACTAAATTCAACACCTGCACCATTTTGGCAAACCAAAATTGTACCCTTTGCTGACTTAAATTGTACTTCAACCTTATTAACATCTACATCTGCAGCACTGTAGCCAATTGCACATAATACTCTTCCCCAGTTAGCATCAGCACCAAACATTGCAGCCTTTAATAAGCTTGAGCATACGCATGATTTTGCAACAATTTTTGCATCCTTTTCAGTTTTTGCATTATGAACAGATACAACCATTAATTTTGTTGCGCCTTCACCATCCTTAGCCATCTTCTTAGCTAAAGTTTTTGTAACATGAATTAATGCTTCTTCAAAAATCTTATAATCGGCATTTTCAGAATCAATTAATTTATTTTCAGCTAAGCCATTAGCTAATACTGAAACCATATCATTAGTTGATGTATCACCATCAACTGATAACATATTAAATGATAATGATGTTGCCTTATGTAATGCTTTATCAAGCATATCCTTTGAAATAGCTACATCTGTTGTAACAAAGCATAACATTGTAGCCATATTAGGCATAATCATACCAGCACCCTTAGTAATTGCACCTAAGTGACAAGTCTTACCATCAATTACAAATTCTACAGCACATTCTTTTAATCTAGTATCTGTAGTCATAATACCTTCTGCAGCAATTGCTGATGCAGTACTATCTTGTGATAAGCCTTTAACAAGCTCAGCTATACCATTTTCAAATGGTTCGATACTCATTCTCATACCAATTACACCTGTAGATGCAACAATTACATCCTTGGCATTAATTTTTAATTCTTTTGCTAAAAGCTCACAAGTCTTAGTAGCAATTTCAATACCATCCGCATTACAAGTATTTGCATTACCTGAATTACAAATTACTGCTTGAGCATAGCCATCAGAAATATTATCCTTTGTAACATAGATAGGAGCACTTTTTACCTTATTAGAGGTATACATGCTTGCAGCTACTGCTTTCTTTTCTGTATAAATTAAAGCTAAATCTCTTTTTCCATTTTTCTTTCTAATACCAGCATTTATTCCATTTGCATAGAATCCCTTTGCTGCTACTACACCACCATTTATTTCTTTCATCTCTATACCTCCAATTAAAGGTTTAGTCCTTTAGTGCTATCAAGACCAAGTGCAATATTCATACATTCAATTGCAGCACCTGATGCACCTTTTCCAAGATTATCTAATAGTGCTGTTAATAATATTCTTTCATCATTACCAGAAACATAAATACATAAATAATCTTTACCAGCAATACTATTAGCTGATAAGAAACCATCTTCAGTTCCTTTTTCATTAAAAGGCATAACTTTTACAAAGGCACTTCCTTTATAATATTGTTCAAACATATCATGAAGCTCCTTTGGAGTTACCTTTTTATTTAATTTAGATACATATAAAGGAATATTTACAATCATTCCTTCATAAAAATCACATACAAATGGAACAAATAAAGGTTTTTCCTTTAAGCCAGGAATAAACATCATTTCCTTCATATGCTTATGTGCTTCGCTCATTGCATAAAGTCTAGGAGCATCAAATTCAGCACTTCTTTCCTTATCCTCATATTGAGCGATTCCTTTTTTACCTGCACCACTATATCCAGAAATTGCATTAGCGGCAAATGGATAATCAGGATTTGCAACACCAAGCTTTACTAATGGATATGCAAGTGAATTAAATCCAGATGCATAACAGCCTGGTACTGCAATATATTTAGAATTTTTAATTTTATTTAAGAATTCTTCTGATAATTCAGGAAATCCATATGCAAACATTTCATCACAGCGATGAACTGTTGCAGCATCAATTAATATTGTATTAGGATTTGTTTTAAATTTATAATGAACATCTGAAACATCATCAGGAAGACATAAGAATGTTACATCACTTTCGTTGATGTATTTTTTTATTTCTTCTTCATCATGTCTTTTCTCATATGGAATTTGTAATAATTCAATATCATCACGGTTTAAGCGTTCTTTAATTCTTAAGCCTGTTGTTCCACTTTCACCATCAATAAATACTTTAAATTTCATATTAGCTCCTTAAATCCTTGATTTGTTCTTCAACTGATTTAATACCAGATGCACCAAGGCTTGTTCTTTTAAATGTGCATGTTTCAAGATTAATATAATCATATAAATCTTTATCAAATAAATTAGAATAATTCTTATATGTATCTAATTCTAATTCTTCTAATACCTTATTATTTTGGATACAATATGCAACTATTGTTCCTGAAATCTTATAAGCATCTCTAAATGCCATACCCTTTTTAACTAAATAATCAGCTAAATCAGTTGCATTAATAAATCCCTTTGCTGCAGCACGTCTCATATTTTCTTTATTAACCTTAATTGTTTCAAGCATAGGTGTGAAAATACTTAAGCATTGCTTTAATGTATCTACTGCATCAAATATTGCTTCCTTATCCTCTTGCATATCCTTATTATATGCAAGTGGTAAGCCCTTAAGCATAGTTAATAATGTAATTAAATCACCATAAACTCTTCCTGTCTTACCTCTTACAAGCTCTGCAATATCAGGATTTTTCTTTTGTGGCATGATTGATGAGCCTGTTGAATAGGCATCATCTAAATCAATGAATTTAAATTCCCAAGAGCAATGTAAAATTATTTCTTCTGAGAATCTAGATAAATGCATCATACAAATACTAATATCTGATGCAAGCTCAACAACTGAATCTCTATCAGATACTGCATCTAGAGAATTCATAACAACACCATCAAAATTTAATGATTTTGCAACCATCTTACGATCTATATCATATGTAGTACCAGCTAAGGCACATGCGCCTAGTGGTGAATAATTCATTCTCTTATATGTATCATTAAATCTTGATATATCTCTTTTTAGCATATAGGCATAGGCTAATAAATAATTAGCATATGTAATAGGCTGTGCTCTTTGTAAATGAGTATAGCCAGGCATAATAGTTTCTTTATTCTTTTCTGCTAAATTAATAATTGTATCTAATAGCTTTTGAGCTAATTCAATTATTTCTTTAATATCTTTTCTTAATTCTATCCTTATATCTAAGGCTACCTGATCATTTCTTGATCTTGAAGTATGTAATCTTTTACCAACCTCACCAATACGCTTTGTAAGCTCAGCCTCAACAAACATATGAATGTCTTCAGCCTCAGGGTCTAATTGTAATTTGCCAGATTTAATATCCTCAAGGATTACAGCTAGCGTCTCACATATAAGGCTAGAATCAGCCTTACTTATGATGCCCTTTTGGCCAAGCATTGTTGCATGTGCAATTGAGCCTGTTATATCACTTTCAAACATTCTTCCATCAAAAGAGATTGAAGAATTGAAATCATTTACTTCTTTATTTTCTTCTTTTTGAAATCTACCTGCCCACATCTTGGCCATAAAGTACACCCCTTTTCTAAATTACTTTAAATTCTTATTCTTTTCATTAACTAAAGCTTGAACCTTTACTGGAAGGCCATATAAATTAATGAATCCAGCAGAATCTGCTTGGTTGTATGCACCACCATCATCATCAAATGATGCGATATCCATATTATGTAATGTCCATGGTGATGTAATACCTGCAGGAATAATATTTCCTTTATATAATTTTAATTTAACATCACCTGTTACATGCTCTTGAGTCTTATCAACGAATGCTGATAATGCTTCTCTTAATGGTGTATACCATAATCCGTTATAAACTAAATCAGCAAATTTATCTGCAACTTGCTTCTTATAATGACTAGTTTCTTTATCTAATGTAATAGATTCTAATAATTCATGAGCTTCATATAAAATAGTTCCACCTGGAGTTTCATATACGCCACGGCTCTTCATACCAACTAATCTGTTTTCAACGATATCTAAAATACCGATACCATTTCTTCCACCTAATTTGTTTAATTCCCAAACAAGGTCAACTGCATTCATCTTCTTACCATTAACTGAAGTTGGAATACCTTTTTCAAAATGAATAGTTACATATTCAGGCTTATCTGGAGCCATTTCTGGTGAAACACCAAGCTCTAAGAAGCCAGGCTTATTATATTGTGGTTCATTTGCTGGATCTTCAAGATCTAAGCCTTCATGAGATAAGTGCCATAGGTTCTTATCCTTTGAATAATTAGTTTCTCTTGAAATACGAAGAGGAATATTATGTGCTTCAGCATAATCAATTTCTTCATCTCTTGATTTAATATTCCATTCTCTCCATGGAGCAATAATTTTCATATTAGGAGCGAATGCCTTAATTGTTAATTCAAATCTAACTTGGTCATTACCTTTTCCTGTACATCCATGACAAATTGCATCTGCACCTTCCTTAATTGCAATTTCAGCAATTCTTTTTGCAATAATAGGTCTTGCAAAAGATGTACCTAATAAATACTTTTCATATTTAGCGCCAGCCTTAACAGTTGGGAAAATAAAGTCTTCAACGAATTCCTTATTTAAATCTTCAATATATAATTTTGAAGCACCTGTTTTAATCGCCTTTGCTTCTAAGCCATCAAGCTCATCAGCTTGACCTACATTACCAGAAACTGCGATAACTTCACAATTATTATAATTTTCCTTTAACCAAGGAATAATGATTGATGTGTCAAGGCCTCCTGAATAAGCTAATACTACCTTTTTAATATCTTTTTTGTCCATATTTCAAATATCCTCCATTTTATCTAATATTATATAACAAAAAAACGTCTCTTTCAATGAAAGAGACGCATACATGCGCGGTACCACTCTAATTGCCAAATAAATTGACCACTCTAATAAGTCACCTAATAGATGCGTTCTGCAAAACTTTCATGCAAAGCTTCCACCATCCTCTGCTCTCTAGAACTTCCATTATGCATACTATTTCTATATCATCGGTGTATAGAATTTTAGTGATGATAAAAAGAAAAAGGAACATCGTTCCTCATCTTTTTCGAAGGAACAATAATTATGAAACTATTGTTCTTTCATAATTATACTCAAGTTTATTTTATTAAACTATCTTTAAAAAGGATCTATTAAGGAACCAGCCCAAAATAGATACTTTTATTATAGTTATTTATTTCTATATGTCAATAATTTTGGCGCAATAAAACGTTTTCATAACCATAAAACGCCCTAATATGCTAATATTTTATGTGTATTTTAATAAAAGAGGCGATTTTATGGATAATTATTTAGTAAAAGCCTATGGCTTTAATAATAACGCAAGAATTTATACAGCTAACACTACAGGAATTATTAAGCATGTACAAGAAATATGGAATATGTGGCCTACTTCTTGTGCTGCATTAGGTAGAACAATGACAATGGCTTTAATAATGTCTTGTACATATAAAAATGATGAAGCATTAAATATATTTGTAAAAGGTGATGGCCCTATTGGTAAAATCGTTGTTGAAACACATGATGGTAAGGTAAGAGGATATTGTGAAAACCCAGGTGTTTACCTATCACATAATAACGGTCACCTAAATGTTTCAATGGGTGTTGGAAATGGTGAAATAGAGGTTGTAAAAGATCTTCATATGAGAGAACCATTTTCATCTTCTTCTCCTATTGTTTCAGGTGAAATCGCTGAGGATTTTGCATATTATTTTGCATCATCTGAGCAAATACCTTCTGCAGTAGGATTAGGTGTTCAATTTGATAAGGATTCAAAAGTAATTTCAGCAGGAGGCTTTTTAATTCAGCTATTACCTGGATATACAGATGAAACAATTAATTCAATTGAAAAAGCAATTAAAGAATTAAGACCTTGCTCTGATATGATAAAAGATGGCATGAGCTGTGAAGATATGCTTAATGAAATTACTAAAGGTGATTATAAAATATTAGAAAAAAGAGATTTAGCTTTTGAATGTCCTTGTTCAAAGGAAAGATTTGAAAAAGGATTTGTTACATTAGGAAAAGATGAATTAAAGGATATTATTAATAAAGAACATGGTTCTGATGTTACATGTAATTTCTGTAATAAAAAGTATCATTATTCTGAAGATGATTTAAATAAAATATTAAATAAAATAGAAAAATAAAAAGTGGATTGCTCCACTTTTTTTATATTTTCCAGCTAACTGCTTCTTTTCTTTCTAATACAAATGATTTATATATACCTTCTTCTTTTATTAATTTATCATGTGTACCAGATTGAACAATCCTACCTTCATCTAAAACAAATATGTTATCACAATCTTTGACAGTTTTTAATCTATGTGCAATCATAATTACTGTTTTATTATTTGTTAAAGAATCAATTGCTTTCATAAGCTTTTCTTCATTTTCAGGATCAACATTAGCTGTTGCTTCATCAAGGATTACTATTTTTGAATCCTTTAATATTGCTCTTGCAATTGATAATCTTTGAAGCTCACCACCAGATAATGTTTGTCCTCCTTCTCCAACAATTGTATTTATTCCTTGAGGTAGGTCATATACGAATTCACAGCAGGCTAATTTTAAGGCATTTTCTATTTCTGACATTGATGCATTTTCATTACCAAATTTTAAATTATTTAAAATAGTATCATTAAATAAATATACATTTTGGAAAACAAATGTAAAATTATCCATTAAAGAATCAACACTATAATTTTTAACATTTTTACCATCTAGTAATATTTCACCATTTGAAACATCCCAAAATCTTGCCATGAGGTGACAAATTGTAGTTTTACCTGATCCTGAAGGACCAACAAAGGCAACCTTACTATTTTCTTTAATTTTTAATGAAACATCATTTATAATAGTCTTTTTATCGTAAGAAAAAGAAACATTTTTTAATTCAATATCAGTATGCTTAGGCTTATAATTTTCACCATTAATATCCATTGTTTCAATTGATAATATATCATTTGCTCTATCAACACATCTTTCAATGATTTTTGATAAGGCGCTAAATGTACCAACGGAATCTAAGCTTGTATAAATAATAAAGCTAGCTATTATTACAGTCATTGTTGTCGCAAGCTCAGTATAACCATTAATGAATAATAAGATTGATACAATTGTCATTAAAACACCAATTAATCTTGTAATATATGTTTGCATAGTTTGAACAGGAATCATTTTTAATTCAACAGTTTGATAAAGCTTTGTTCCTCTTTCATTAGCTTTATTAAATCTTTTTGAATATTTGCCATATAAATTATATGATTTAATTTCAGCTATACCTAAAACATAATCTAATGTTGTAGAAATAACCTCTAAATCTACTTCTTCCTTCTTTGGTGCAAATTTCTTTCCTAAATATTTAATCCATGTATTAAATAATAAGAATATTATTACACCACCTAAGGCAACAAGTCCTATTCTATAATCAAAGAAAAATAATGTGCCTACAACAATTAAAACATTAATTAAGCCTGTTGTAACAAGCATTACAACTCTTGTTGCAATATCAGCTAATTGCTCCATTGTATTGGTTGTAACAGATGTAATATAGCCTAAAGAATTATTATTAAAATAACCCATAGGAACATATCTTAAATGCTTTGCAATTTCAATTCTTTTTTCTGCTGCTGTTGAATAACCTGCATCAACTTGTAGCATTGTAGCTGCATATCTAAGTCCAATTGATGCACATAAAGGAATAAACATTATTAAAAATGTTATTAATATTGTTTTTAATTCAAATGTTCCTTCAAAAATATTTTTAAATAAATACCATATTGCAGGAAGCTTTGCAGCTTCACACATACCCATTAATACAGTTAAGAATATAGCTAAATAAAATTGCTTTCTTCTTTTTGGTGAACAAAATTTAAAAAATACCTTTAGCATTTTAATCATTTAAATCACCATCCCTTCCATTAATATGTGAATTCCACATATTTTTATATAATAAGGAGCTTTCTAATAATTGCTTATGAGTACCATGATCTTCTATTTTTCCATTATTAACTAAAATAATATCATCACTATTAATTATTGTAGATAATCTATGAGCTATAACAATTACTGTTTTATCCTTAGCTAAAATAGATAATGATTTTTGAATAATTGCTTCATTTTCAGGATCAGTATATGCAGTTGCTTCATCTAATATTAATATCTTAGATTTTTTCATCATTGCTCTTGCAATAGATATTCTTTGTCTTTCACCACCAGATATATGACTTCCTGCATCTCCTACTACTGTATCGTAGCCATTTTCTAAATTAGAAATAAAATCATGTACACCACATTTTTTACATACTTCTATAACCTCGTCATCTGTTGCATCTAAATTACCCATTTTAATATTTTCCATTATTGAAACATTAAATAAATAATTATTTTGAGATACATAAGAAACCATTTTATTATAATCCTCTAATGTTAAATCCTTAATATTAACATCACCTATATAAATATCACCCTCATTAGGATCCCAAAGTGATGCGATTAGCTTTGCAATTGTAGATTTACCTGCACCAGATGGACCAACTAACGCAATTTGGGATTTATTTTTAATTTCTAAATTAATATTATGTAATACTTCTTTATCTTCATATCCAAATGAAACATTTTTTAATGATACACTATATTCATTTGGTAATTTTTTAGATTCATTTGGTCTTTGTAATTTTTTAATTGATACAATATCATCAATTTCTTTAAAGATAGTTCTTGCCTTTTGTATATCATCAACATGACCCATAGCGTTTATTAAAGGAGCAATTAAACCAATAGATAACGCTATTGAAATAATAAATATTTTTAAAGAGATCATATCATAATAATATAAAAGACCACCTAAAGGTAAGACTGCAAGTAATGTGTATGGTGCAACAGTCATTGCAATTGAAAATTGAACATTACAATGTCTTTGCCAATCAACGAAGCAAGATGAGCCTTCCTTTGCAGCACGCTCAAATTTTTTATATGATGCTTCGCTTTTACCAAATGCTTTTATAACCTCAATACCATTTATATATTCAACTGAAGTATCATTTAAAGCCTTAGTTTTAACAATTGTATTATTATAATATTTACTATAACCAATACACATCGTTCCATATGCTACAACACCTATAAATAATGGAATTAAGGCAATTAAGCCTATTTGCCAATTAATTATAAGTAAATATACTAATGTAGCTAAAAAGCCTATTACACTTCCACTAACCTCAGGTATAACATGCGCAAGTGTTGTTTCAGTTGAATCAATTCTTTCACATAATGTGTTTTTTATAGAACCTGAGCTTTGTCTTTTTACATCCCCAAGTGATGCATAAGCAAGTGAATCAATTGCTCTTTTTCTCACACCCTTAATTGTTTGATATGCC
Organism: Acholeplasmatales bacterium; assembly: GCA_024681175.1. The sequence continues at coordinate 621 of JAILBI010000191.1, read as the reverse complement.
GCAATATGTGATAAGGATGTTGATATAATATGAAATGCACCCTTTAAAAAGAAAAATACTAATAATAATATAATATCTAATGAATAATCATTAAAGCTATTATAGCCATCTATAAGCTTATTAATTATGTCCGCAATAAAATAAAATGGTATTATCCCACAGGCTACTGATATTAAAGATGAAATAATACTAAATATATAATATATTTTCTTTTGCCCAGCATAATCAAATAAGATTGATAATAATCCTCTTTGTTTCATAATCTCCTCCTAAAAACCTAATAAATTCCTAAATCCAATTGTGTAAAAATTATTAATTTCTCTACATACCTCCTTTAATGTATCTTCATTTAAGTTTAAATCTAATAAATTAATATATGCCTCTAAATATGAATCAAGCAATAATTTAAATGAAATGTTATTAAATTTGTTAATATTATGACCATTCTTTTTCATTTCATTTAAATATTTAATTGTTACATCATATTCAAAATCGATGATATATTTTTTAAACCATGATTTTCTTTCTTTAACTAATAATTTAACCAAATCATTATATGGACCAAATAAAAATTTAAAATAATAATTACCTTCTCTTTCAAAATCCCAAACATAAGAACGC
>JAILBI010000184.1 GCA_024681175.1 Acholeplasmatales bacterium | reverse complement strand
ATTAATAAAACAAAGGAAGGCAAAGAAATAAAAGCTCAAGATGAAGCATTAAAGGATAGAGATGATAAATTAAGAAATGAAATTAATGCTTTATTATTAAGAAGAGATACAGAAAAAGCTAAGCTTCCTGATGCAACACTTCGTATTGCAGTTGTATATATTGTATCTATCATCATTAAGGTAGGCTTAATTTCAACATTATGCTTCTGGGTAGGTGTTGAAGCTGCCTTAATTACAGCTTTAATCTCTATTGTTACACTTGCTATTTCACTTGCTGTACAAGGTACATTATCTAATATTGCATCTTGGTTGGTTATTTTAATTACAAGACCATTTAGAGTTGGAGATTTTATTACATCTAAAGGTCAATCTGGCACAGTTGAGGATGTTAAATTATTTTATACAACTATAGTTACACCAGATAATAAGGTAATATATATTCCAAATTCACTTGTTACAGGTGATTTTGTAATCAATATTTCAATGAAGGAAACAAGAAGATGCGATCTTATTATCGCAATTGCTTATGATAGTGATGTTGAGCTTGCAAAGAATGTTATTTTAGATACAGTAATGGCATCTGAATTTACATTAAAGGAGCCATCAGAAAAGGTTACGCCATTAATTGAAGTAGGTAATTATGGTGATAGCTCAATTGATATTTATTGTAGAAGCTGGGTTAAAAAAGAAAATTATTGGAATCAATATTATAAATTATTAAAGGATATAAAAGTAGCTTTAGATAAAAATAATATTGAAATACCTTATAATAAGCTTGATGTATATGTTAAGAAAGATTAATATATTTTATATTGTTAATTTTTAGAATTATGTTAAAATATAGATGAAGGTAAGCAATAGCTTGCTGGGGCTGACATATGTCGTGGTCCATCAACGGCGGGAAATAGTCCCGCCATTTCTTTTTTATAAGGTGATTGAATGAAAAATAATATAAGTGTTTTTATAGATGAATCAGGCGATTTTGGCTTTGTTGGTGATGCATCAAAATATTATCTAATTACTTTTGTTTTTCATAATCAAAAGGATAATATTTCATCAAATATTAATAAAATCAAAGATAGACCAGTATTTCATGCTGGACCAATAATTAGGAGAGAATATCCTTTTGAAAATGAACCTATTGAAGATAGGAAAAAGTTATTACAGTCAATTTTTATGTTTACATTAGGCTTGCCCATAAAGACAAAAAGTTTTGTTTATTATAAAAAGGATTTCAATAATGACATTTTAAAAATGCAAGCCAAGATGTCTAAGGATCTATATAACTTTTTTTTACAAAATCAAGAATTATTTGATAAATCAAAGTTGATAATTTATTATGATAATGGTCAAGATATTTTATCAAAATTACTAAATATTAATCTTGCTCTTACTACATTAGATTATGAGTTCAAGAAAGAAGTTCATGCAAGAGATTATAGACTTTATCAAGTTGCTGATTTTATTACAACTATTAGATTGTTAGAAATAAAATTAAAAAATAATGAGCTTTCAAGAACAGAAAAAATGATGATAGATGAAAGACATTTGAAAAAGAATTATATTAAGGGTATAAATAAAAAAGAATTGTAAATCCTAAAAAGGAGGTATTAAACTTTTGTAAGTTTATATATATTATGAAAGAAAAATGGAAGCCTGGAAACATGCTTTATCCATTACCAAGTGTAATGGTTTCATGTGGTAAAGATAAACCAAATATTATTACTGTTGCCTGGACAGGTAATATATGTACTAATCCTGCAATGGTATATATTTCAGTTAGAAAAGAAAGATATTCTTATAATTTAATTAAAAATGATGGTTATTTTGTAATTAATTTAGTTACAAAAGATTTATTATATGCTTCTGATTGGTGTGGATGTAGAAGTGGTAAGGATTATGATAAATTTAAAGAAATGAAATTAAATAAAGAATATATTGATGATTTTCCTATTCCTGTAATAAAAGAAAGCCCTGTAAATATTTTATGTAAGGTAAGACAAATAGTAGAGCTTGGAAGTCATGATATGTTTATATCTGATGTTATAAATGTAATTGTTGATAAAGAATTATTAGATGATAAAGGAACATTAGATTTAAATAAAGCAAAATTAATATCTTATTCTCATGGAAGGTATTATTCTTTAGAAGAGCCATTGCTCAGATTTGGTGGCTCTGTAAAAAAGAAAAAATAATTAAATTTGTAAAAAATTAAACAATATGTTATAATACGCCCGGTTTTAAGGTTGGGAGTATATATATGAAAGAATTAAAAACAATAGGGAGTGAAGATATCCTTAATATTAAGGATAAATTAGATTATTTATATCATAATGAGCCAGATATTACATTATGGTGTATCGAAAAAAATGAAACAAAAAAGAAATATAAGGCTAAAATAGTTGGTATATATAATAAATTTGTTTCAATTGAAAGATTAATTAATAAATATTATGAAG
>JAILBI010000140.1 GCA_024681175.1 Acholeplasmatales bacterium | reverse complement strand
ATTTATTTTAACATATTTTTTATATATTAAAAATATTTGAGATTAATTCTAAATAAGAATAAAATATATATGTTAGGACGTGATTTTATGAAATGGACAACAATGTGGGGAAATGCTCAATCTAAAGTTATTCCTCAGCCCGCGACATACGCTAAAGATTTAACATTAAGATATCCTATTTTTATTCCATTTGATGGAACTAAAATTAGAATAACTTTAGATAATTATTGTGTTGATGAAAAAATAAAAATAGATTCAGTTCTAATATCAAAAGGAAATGAATTATCTGATAAACAATCTAAAGATTTTAAATACTTAACATTTAATAAAAATAAATCAGTTGAAATAGATGAAAATTCATTTGTTGTATCTGATGAATTAGATATTAATTTAAAATCAAATGAATATTTAATTGTAAATATCTATTTAAAAAAATATACAAATTTAACTGGTGGAGTAGATATTATTGGACCATTATCTAAAGGATATTTCGCATATGGTAAACAATCAGAATTAACTAAGTTAGATATTAATAAATCTAAATCTACTTCTTGGGTATATTTTTTATCTAATATAGATATTTATACAGATGATAAAAATATGGCAGTTATCTGTTATGGCGATTCAATCACATCACAGGATTGGCCTGATTATATGTTACTTCATTTAAGAGAAAATAATATAAATAATATTTCTATTATAAGAAAGGCCGTGTCAGGAACTAGAATATTAAGACAGTATGATTGTATAACATATCAATCATATGGCTTAAAGGGTGAAAATAGATTTATTCATGAAATATCTTCTGTTAAAAATGCTAAATATGTTATAGTCCAACATGGAATAAATGATATTATTCATCCTGTTGGGGAAGATGTTAATATATTTAGACCAATGAGTGATTTACCTACAGCGAATGAATTATTTGATGGAATAAAATATTATAAAGAATGTTCAGATAAATTAAACCTAAAATTTATTGTTGGAACACTTCTTCCTATATTCAACTGGAGAACATACGCCCCATTTAGAGAAACATTAAAAAATGAATTTAATGAATTATTATTAAATAAATATGATTCAATAGATTTTCAAAATGAAATAGGAATCAAAAAAGATAATATATGGTATTTTAAGGATGGTTGTGATTCTGGTGATCATTTACATCCATCTAAAAAAGCATATAAATTAATGGGCGAACACGCAGCGAATTACATAATAAAAAAAGAATGCCACAAATAAGTGGCATTTTAATTTTATTTAAAATGTTGGGATTATATCATGTGATTGTAATAATTTTAATCTTCTTATCGCATATAAGAATAATATTATAGAAGTTGAATAATTTAAAGAACAACCACTACATTCACCAGTAATAGGATCAAGCTCTTGTCCAAATGGCATATCATCATAATATAAAATAAATTTATCTAACCATTTATATAATAATTCATCATAATCCTTTTTATATCCATAATAATCCATCCATAAAGAACATCTTAAGGCAATTAATGCCTGACTATAATATCCCCATGAATTAGGCATCTTATGAGATTTAAATGATTTATCAGAAATACTCATAGATGGGAATGGATAATTAGTCCAAAATTCATTTGGATTTTTAATATATTTATTATATATTTTATCAATTAAATCTTTATCTTTTTCTTTATCTAATACTCTTTCAATAAACAAGCTAAATATAGATGAAGATTTATATTTTCTTTTACCATTTATATCAACATCATAAAAATAACAATCTTCTTCGTCAAAACAAACATTAAATAAATTCTTTTTTAAATCTCTTTGTAATTTATCATATTTATTGATATTTTTACTATCATTTAAAATAATAGACATTTCTTTAACTACATTTAAAGTCATATATAGATTACAATTTAAATCTACTGCGATAATTGGGTTATCATCAGGCTTTATTGATGAATCAATTCTTTCATTATTGATACTATAATATCCTTTATATTTCATACCATCTAATCTTCCACTATTATCATGACCAGTATCATATCCAACAAACATTTCTACTAATCCTTTATTCATAGTCATATGGTATTTATATAAAAAATCTACATATTTAATTGATTTATCATATAATTTTTTTAATAAATCTAAATCATTAGTTTTTTCATAAACCATAAAACCTAATCTCGCAAAAGATACACATTCTTGAATTTGTGAAAAACCTATAGATCCATCATCTTTGATAAGGCATGGTATTTGACCTTTATCACTCATTAAATCTAAAAATAAATTAATTGTGTCTTTCGCAATACTATAATCATCAATTAAATTACCATACATAATTGAATCATATACATGTTCAAGCCAAATACCTTTATATTGATTCGAAACTACAATAACTTTATTTTTAAATTTAGAAATAGATTTAATATGTTCTTCTTTAAATCGCTTTTTTACTTCTTCTAATTTATTTTCTAAATCATTATATTTTTCATTAATATTAACATTATTAATTTTAATATTATCAACAATATTTGAATCAAATCCAGATATTAAACAATCAATATTTAAATTATCAAATTCAAAATCTTTTAAAATATATTGATCAGATTTAGTTATTTTAAAAAAATTATCACATTTTAAATCAACATTAGATATTTTAATATTTTTACAAACATTAATAGGTAAATCTTTTCTGCCTTTTAAATCATAATATTGAGTCCAAGGTCTTATATATATTAAAGCTTTTGAATATCCTTTACCATTATCTATTAAGATATTCTCATATACTTGAGGTG
>JAILBI010000104.1 GCA_024681175.1 Acholeplasmatales bacterium | reverse complement strand
TAATATAATTATTCTAATGATTCTAATTTTCTAATGGCGTCAGCCATAAATGATGTATCAATATCTTCTACATTTCCTGTATCTACTAAATAAGCATAATCAGGATTAATTGGAAGTGATGCAACTGCATCAATTTTAAATGTATCTGCTACATCTTCTAGCTTAGATGGTCCAAATGGATATAATTTCTTTCCACAATCAGGGCAAGTAATATATGCCATATTTTCAACTAAGCCTAAGATATCGATATTCATTCTATTACACATAGTTACTGCTTTTCCTACAATCATCTTAACTAGATCTTGTGGTGTTGATACAATAAATACTCCATCCATAGGAATTTGTGTAAATACTGTTAAGGCAATATCTGATGTTCCTGGAGGCATATCAATTAATAAATAATCTAATTCTTCCCAAGAAGTTTCTGAATAAAAGCTCTTAATTGCTCCTGCAAACATAGGACCTCTCCATAATACAGGGTCCATAGGATTATCTACTAATAAATTAATAGACATAATTTTAATTCCTAATTTAGATAAAGGTGGAAACATTAATGTTTCAGTTCCTTGTACACCATATCCAAGGCCAAAAGCCTTTGGAATTGATGGTCCTGTGATATCTGAATCAAGGATACCAACCTTATATCCTTTCTTTGCAAGCTCTACTGCAAGTAAAGATGTTACCATACTTTTACCTACACCACCTTTACCAGATAAAACACCAACTATATGTTTAATTTTTGTTCCTTCTGCTAAAGATAAAAATGTTTGTTGATTTGACTTATCACAGCTTTGTGAACAGCTACCACAATCATGATTACAACCAGCCATGTTTATTTACCTTCTTTTTCTTTATTTTCTTTTTCTAAATCCATTAATATTTTTTCAATATGATTGCCATATTCTAATGATGTATCATATTTAAAAATTAATTCTGGCATTTTTCTTGCGTTAATTCTTGGTGCAAGAGCTGAACGTAAGAATGAATTGCTTTCCTCTAAAGCTTTTTCAATCTTTTCTTTATCACCTTGATAGAATGTGTAATAAATTGTCATGAATGATAAATCATTAGTAATTCTAACCTCTGTGATAGTTATAAAGTGAAGGTAAGGATTTTTAGCCTCACCTTCTAATATGATTGATAATTCCTTTAAAGCAAGCTTTTCAAGTCTCTTCAATTGAATACTCATTATCTTTCAACCTCTTTATCAACAGATACCTCAATGACATCATCTTCCTTAATATCATTGAAATTTTCAATTGAAAGACCGCATTCAAAGCCTTGCTTAACCTCTTTAACATCGTCCTTGAAACGACGAAGTGAAGCAAGCTTACCTTCAAATACAACGATACCTTCTCTTAAGACTCTTACCTTTGCATTTCTTTCAACTACACCATCAGTTACATAGCATCCTGCAATAGTACCAATTTTTGAAATCTTAAATGTGCTTCTTACAACACATTCACCAACTACAACCTCTTGGTAAACAGGAGCAAGCATACCTGTAAGGGCAGCTTTAATATCATCAAGAACCTGATAAATAATATTATATAATCTTACTTCTACGCCCTTTTCCTTAGCAAGCGCTCTAACTTCACTTGTAGGACGAACATTAAAGCCAATTATAATTGCATTAGATGCTTCAGCTAAAGATACATCAGTATCTGTAATTGCACCTACTGTAGCACGAATTACATTTACCTTTAAATCTTCTACTGCAATCTTTTCAATTGAAGCCTTTAATGCTTCTACAGAGCCTTGAACATCGCCTTTAATTACGATATTAAGCTCTTTATTCTTATCCTTAGATTCTTGTGCAAATAATTCTTCTAATGAAGCATGCTTCTTTATATTAGATAAATCAGATGCTTTCTTTGTTCTTGCTTCTGAAACTGATCTTGCGATTCTTTCATTTTCAACAACCATGAATTTATCACCAGCTTCAGGAACATTATTTAAACCTGTTACTGCAACAGCCATTGATGGAGAAACAGTTTTATATCTAATATTTCTATCATCTTCCATTGTACGAATCTTACCATATGTGTTACCACATACAACAACATCGCCAACACAAAGAGTACCATTTTGTACTAAGAATGTTGCAAGCGCACCTTTACCTTTATCAAGCTGTGCTTCTAAAACTGTACCTAATGCTTTTCTCTTTGCATTAGCCTTTAATTCCTTCATTTCGGCTACAAGCTGAATCATTTCTAATAATGTATCAACACCTAAGCCCTTTAATGCTGAAATCTTAACATAAATAGTATCTCCACCCCATTCTTCTGGTGTAAGACCTAAATTAGATAATTCAGTCATAACACGGTCAGGCTGAGCTTGAGGCTTATCAATTTTGTTTACTGCAACAATAATTGGACATCCTGCAGCCTTTGCGTGGTTAATAGCTTCTTCAGTTTGTGGCATTACACCATCATCTGCAGCTACAACTAAGATTACAATATCTGTAACCTGAGCACCTCTTGCACGCATTTGTGTAAATGCGGCATGGCCTGGAGTATCAATGAATGTAATTTTAAAGCCATTATGATCAACCTGATAAGCACCGATATGCTGAGTGATACCACCAGCCTCTTTTACTGCAACACGTGATGAACGAATAGTATCAAGTAATGTTGTTTTACCATGGTCAACGTGACCCATTATTGTTACTACAGGTGGACGTGCTGATAAATCCTCAGGCTTATCTTCAATTTTAAATTCATCAAATCTTTCAAGATCAGTAATTACTTCATCTTGAACCTCATAACCAAAATCAATTGCAATTAATTCGATAGTTTCTCTATCAATTGCTTGGTTTTGGTTAGCCATAATACCTAAATTCATAAGCTTCATGACAATTTGAGCATTAGTGATATTTAAAGCCTGTGCAACTTCTGCAACAGTCATACCAGCTTTATAAATAAGAATAGTATTTTCTACCTTTTTATTTTTAATATCATCATTCTTATTTTTCTTTCCTGGCTTATACTTTTCTTTAATTTCACGTTCTTTATCATCTTCGTAAGATTTTTCTAATTTATTCTTATCGATTTGCTTATTATTAGCTCTTCTATGTTCATTTTTAACAATAGTTTCATCTTGCTCAAGCTCAATAACATTATCCTTTTTAGGACGCTTAAAGCCATCCTTATTAAAAGGACGATTTCCTTGACCTTGATTTGGACGTGGTTGAGAGCCGAAAGGACGATTGCCACTTTTAGCTCTATTTCCATCCTGAGGCTTATTACCAAAAGGACGATTTCCAGATGATTTAGGTTTATCTTGTGGTTTAGAATTAAAAGCTTTATTTTCACTAGGCTTTTTATTTCTATTTTCTCTATTATCTTTATTTTTTACTGCTTGATTATTGTTTTTATTATCGTTAGTCAATATAATCACCCATTTCTTATAACTAACATTTAAACCCAAATTTGAGTATGATAGTTTTATATTTTTAATTCATATCAATCATCGAAAGTAAATCTTCATAAATATTATCTGGAACTGATACATTTAATGCTTTATCTAAAATTTTATTCTTTTGTGCCTTTAAGATAACATCCTTATCTTTTTTTAAATATGCACCTCTACCATTTTTCTTTCCCTTAAGATCAATTTCAACATTTCCCTCAGGAGTTCTAACGATTCTAAATAGCATATCTTTTCTTAATGTTTCTCTTGTTACAACACAAGTTCTTTCGATTTCTTTTCTTGTTTTCATTTCTTTCTTGTATCCTCAGTTATTAATAAACCTTGATCGAAGGCTTCACTTGTTGGCATAATATCAATCTTATAGCCACAAGATTGAACTGCAAGACGTACATTTTGACCTTGCTTACCAATAGCTAAAGATAAATGCTCATCAGGTACAACAACCTTTGAAGTCTTTTCTACTTTATTAACCTCTAAAACCTTTGTAACAGATGCAGGCTGTAAAGAATTTGAAACTAATTCTACTGGATCTTCGCTCCATTTATAAAGGTCGATTTTTTCACCACCAAGATCAGATACAATCTGCTTGATTCTATTTCCTGCTTCACCTACACATGCACCAATTGCATCAACATCTGGGTTTTCAGAATATACTGCAACCTTAGATCTATCACCAGGATCTCTTGCAAGACCTTTAATTACAATAGTGCCATCTTTAATTTCAGGGATATATTTTTCAAGTAATCTTTCAACAAGCTTCTTATCTTTTCTAGATACTTTAATTTTTGGTCCCTTAGTATCTTCTTCAACTGAGAAGATATAAACTCTAATCTTATCACCAATAATTAATTTTTCATTTTCATATACTTCAGATTGTGGTAAGAAAGATTGAACATTAAAGCCAAGATCAAGCATTACACCACGCTCTAATACATTAGATACAACTGCTGTAATCATTTCACCTTGTAATTGGCTGAAATGCTCATAAGCTTGCTTTCTTTGCTTAATTTTAATATTTTGCATTAAAATGCTCTTTGTAGCTTGAATAGCTGAACGAGAGAAATCAGTGAAATTAACACTTGTCTTGATAATATCTCCAACCTTACATCTAGCTTTAATTTTCTTAGCCTCTTCTAATGTAATTAAAGGATAATTAATTTCTCCTTCTTCAAGCTCAACCTCTTCAGTTGGTAATTCTTCAACTACCTTTTTAACATCATTAATTACTAATGAATTGTTTTCTGCATTAGCTTCTACAATACAAAGACCATTAGGATGATCCTTCTTATATGCAGTTTGTAATGAAATTTTAATAATATCTTCAATATCTTCATTACTTAATTCTTTTTCATTTGCAAGTTCTCTAACTGCTTCAAATAATTTTTGATTAATCATTTTTAACCCCTCCTAAATTTTTACAGCTAATCTAATTAATGTAATATCAGATTTAGCTATTTTGAAATTCTTAAATCTTCCTTTTAAATTAACTCTTACTTCTACTTCATTTAAGTCATATGATAATAAGACACCTTCATATATTTGTTCACCTTTTTCAACATGAATATATGAGCCAATATATTTAGTTATCTCCTCATCATTCCTTAATAATCTTTCTGCCCCAGGACTTGATACCTCTAAAATATATTCAGGCATATCTGAATCATATTTAGATATTCTTTCAGATAAATAGTTATTAGCGTCTGCTAATGTATCAAGATCAATACCATTATCAGAATCAATCATAACTCTTAATATTAAATTAGAATCTTCTTTTACAAGCTCTGTATCATAATAAATTAAATTATGATCTTTTAAATAAGGCATTAAAATCTCTTTACAAATATTAATATCCATTCAATACTCCTTAGCAAAAATATAAGAGAGGCCAACACCTCTCTTAATGCATAGTAATTATATATTATTATTTAATAATAATCAATAGGTTATTTTTTTAATGAAATAATTACTTAAAAACGATTTTTAATTTGTGTTCACAATTGAAAGAAAAAAACACCGCTGCAACGGTGCTTTCTCTTGTAATGAAAAAATATTACGGGGGTAGCCTGTTGAATAGGCTTCCTACACTTTTATTATAAATGATGATTTTAATTATTTCAAAGATTCTTTTTCTTAGTAAAATATTTAATTAATTTTTCATTATAAGTTAATATTGCAAGATCATAGGGACTATATTCATGACAATCTTTTCTTATAGTTCCTTTTTCTTTTAAATATAATTTTATTAAATCATTATTCTTATCTATTATAGCATGATGTAATGGATATATTTTTTTATATTCATAAGGCTTATATTCAGATATTTTAGTTTTTAAATATTCCTTCATTTCTAAGCTTTTACAATATGAAAATATATCTTTATTATTCATATCTGTTAAATCAACTAATGCACCATATTTAAGTAGCATATCAACTGCAGAATAGTTTTCTTCCATTATGGCATAATATATTGGAGTTAATAAATTTTCATCCTTAGCATTAACAAATGCTTTATTAGATAATAAAAAATATAATACCGCAACATCACCTGATAATGCTGCTTTATGTAATGGAGTCTTTTTAAATATGTCTCTTGAATTTAATATATCAGATGATAATCTAATATGCTCAAGTAAATTCATATTTCTTGATCTTACTATCGCATCAAATAATGATTCACCCTTATTATTAGTATCTAAAATATAAAAGCTCTTCTTTTCTAAAATTAAAGAGATCATATTTTCTCTACCATAAAGGCATGCTTTATATAAAACATTTTCGCCATCATTATCTACAATATCAAGATCAGCTTTAGATCTTATTAATGTTTTTAAAAAGCCTAAATGATTATTTATTACTGCATAATGAGCTGCAGTAAGACCAAAATTATCTTTAATGTTAACATTAATAAAATTATCTAATAATAAATCAAACATTTCATAATTATTATATAAGATAGCTGAAATTAATAATGATTGACCTTTTTCATTTCTAATATTAATATCTTCTTTTTCTAAATATCTTTTAATTGAGGTAATATTATTTTGATATAAGGCTTCAAAAATATCCATTTATTTCTCCAAAAAAAGAAAGAGCCAAAAAGGCTCTTCCTAAAAATTATCAATAGTAGATATTACTTATTGATTTCATCCTTTAAAGCTTTTGCAACTTTGAAATTAACTTTCTTAGATGCTGCAATCTTAATAGTTTCGCCAGTTTTAGGATTTCTTCCTTCACGAGCTTTAACTGTCTTTACTTCGAAAGAACCAAAGCCATTAACTTGAACCTTATTTCCTGATTTAAGTTCAGCGTTAATTGTTTCGAATACTAAATCGAAAAATTCCTTTGCATCCTTCTTTGTGAAATCAAATTTGTCACATGCATTTGCTACTACGATGTCTTTTATTGTCATATCTTTCCTCCATTAATAAAAGTCTATATTTATTATATTAAATAAATTCAAGTATTGCAAGGGTTTTCATATAAAAAAACCTTGAAAAATATGACTTTTTTTAACTTTAGATAGTTTCACTCTTAATAAGTTTTACAGAAATGTCCTTACCAGATTCTGTATGCATATTAAATTCGTCACCATTAGTGTGTCCTTCACATGCTTTTGCAAGTGGAGATTCACTTGAAATGTGGTTCTTAAATGGGTCAGATTCTGAACCTCTAATTTCATATGTTTGTTCAGGACCACCATTTAATCTAACAACAATTTTCTTAGCACGAATAATTTTAACATTTTTAATAATTTCTTCGATTTCAGAAATTCTTTGTTCATTCTTAACTTGGTTTTCTCTTGCAGAAGTATAATCAGCATTTTCTGATAAGTCACCTTGGCTTCTTGCGTCAGCAATATCCTTTAAAATACGTTCACGTTCTTCGCCTTTTCTTCTGTTTAATTCTTTTTCTAATTCTTGTAAACCTTCTTTAGTCAATAAAGTTTCTTTTTCATTAGCCATAATAAGCCTCCTAAAATAACTATTTTATTATAAATAAAACATTTTTAAAAATCAAGATTATATAAAATCATTATATTTTATTTTTTTCATTTCCTTTTGAACAGATCTATAATTTTTAAATACAGATTCTAATAAATTATAAAATCTTTCACTATGATTTAATACATAAAAATGAGCTAATTCATGATAAATTACACTTCTTATATATAAAGTATCATATCTCATTAAATCTATATTAAATATAATTTCTTTTCTTTTTGGATAGCATT